>CP144782.1:0-121403 GCA_036689285.1 Candidatus Stammera capleta | reverse complement strand
AATATATATACTTATATAATATGTTACAATATAAATAAAATATTTAATTAAAATGAATATAAATATAATTAAATTAATAAAAAAAATATTAAAAAATATTAAATATGTAGAAAATTTAAATATTTTACAAACACAAAAAACTAAATATTACAAAAAAATATCACAATTATATAAAAAATATTTAAAAAAAAAAAATATATCTATATATACATATAGTAAATATATATCTTTAATTAGAAAACAATTTACAAATAAAAAACATCACAATTTTGATAAAAAAATTAAATATTTAATAAAAAATTTTAACTATTATAAAAATGAATTAAAAATTATTAAAAATAATACCACATTAAAAATATTTAAAAATATTAAAAAATTAAAAACAAAATTATATCAAATAGATAATCTTTTAATAAATTTAAATAAAATAAAATTAAAATCAAATAATATTAATAAAATAAAAAATATAATAAATAAAATACCAGAATGAAAAAAAGAAATAAAATATTTTATAAAAAACAAATGATTTAAAAGAAATAAATTTATAATTAATAAAATAAAACAAGGTAAAATATTACTAAAAAATATAAATAAATTAAAAATTAATCATGAAATATTATTTCACTTAAAAATTGAAAAAAATAAACTAAACTTAATTAAAAAAAAATCTTTAAAATCTTTAAAAAATAAAAAATTTAAAATTATAAGAATTAATTATATAAAATATATTCAAAAAATATACAATATTTTATATTCTGTAAAAAAATTAACATCATTTAATGATATATCATCTTTATCATTTGCTTTATCTACAATATCTGGTAGAAGAATGATAGAAATATTTTATACAGGTAAATTCAAAAAAATAAATAATTATGAAATATATTTTAAAGGACAAGCAAAAAATAATAATAAAAAAAAATATAGAATATATATCTTATTAAACACAAAAATATTTATTAAAAAAATTAAATTATTAAGATCATGTAATATTATTAAAAAAATAATAAAAAAAATAAATAATAAAAAAAATAAACTAATATCTAAAAATGCACAAATAAGTAATAATATATCACCATATTTAAATAAATGAGTTAAAAAATTTTTTAAAAATAAAAATAGAACTTATAAAGATAGTAGATCTATATATGCTAGAATAACATTTGAAAAATGATTTAAAAATGATAAAAAATGAAAATATAAAGACGAAGATATTTTTTTTTATAAAATTTTAGGACATAAAAATTTAAATAGTCAAATATATTATAAACAATTTAAAATATATAATTTTATAAAAAAATGAAAACCTAAAAAAATCATAAATATAAGATTAAATAACTTAATCCTATTAGATAAAAAAATTAATAAAATAATAAAATGAAAAAAATCATATAAAATACATATAATAACAAAAAATATTTTAAAAAAAAATCCAAATAAATTAATTACTAACTATTTATTAAGAAAATATGGGTTTAATACAAAATTAATTCAAAGATATATAAATTTTATATCTAAAAATATTTATCAAATAAAAAAAAATAATAGATTCATTATTAAAAATAATTATAATTATTAATTAAAATTTTTTATAATCATAAAATATAATGAATCTAAAATATTTAAATTTATAAAACTAATTAAATTAATATAAATATTAATTATAATAATATATATAACTAGCTAAATCTAAAACTTTTTCTGAATATCCAGTTTCATTATCATATCATGATATAACTTTAATAAATTTATTATTTAATAACATAGTAGCTTTAGAATCAAATACAGATGTCATTTTTTCTCCAATAAAATCAGTTGAAACTACATCTTCATCAGTAAAACTTAATATACCTCTTAAATAACTATTACTAGCTTCTTTAATAGAAGTACATAATTGATCATGAGTTATATCATTACATAATCTAGCAGTTAAATCTATAACTGAAACATTAGATGTAGGTACTCTAAAAGCCATACCTGTAATTTTACCTTTTAATTCAGGTATAATTTTTCCTAAAGAACTTGCAGCACCAGTAGAAGAAGGTATTATGTTTTGAAAAACACTTCTACCACCTCTTCAATCTTTTAAAGAAAAAGAATCAACTACTTTTTGAGTAGATGTAGCTGAATGAATAGTTGTCATAAAAGCTTCTTTAATTTTAAAATTATCATGTATAACTTTAACAATAGGAGCTAAACAATTAGTAGTACAAGAAGAATTAGAAATAATATTTTCACCATTATAAAAATGATGATTAACACCCATAACAAACATAGGAGTATCATCTTTAGATGGACCAGTCATTATTACATATTTAGCACCTCCTAATATATGACCAAAAGATAAATCTTTTGTTAAAAAAATACCTGTAGATTCTATAACTATATCTACATTATATTTATTTCAAGATATATCTTTAGGATTATTAAAAGATGTTACAAAAATTTCATCATTATTAACTAATAATTTATTTTCTTTAGAACAAAAATCAATATTACCTTTAAATCTACCATGATTAGAATCAAACTTAATCATATATGCCATATAATCTATATCTATAATATCATTAATAGCTACAATTTTAATATTCTCACGATTTTGAGCATTACGAAAAACTAATCTACCAATTCTACCAAAACCATTAATACCTATTCTTATAGTCATAATTATACCATTTAATAATAATTAAATTATAATATTTATTTTAATATTTTATATATTATATATTTTTTAAATTAAAAACAATATAACTTTTTAAATTAAAATATATCAATTTAATATATAAATTAATAATTATAAATAATTATTAATTTATTAAATATTAAAAATAATAATTTAAACAATAAATATTTTATAAATATTTAATAATATATTAAATATAAAAAAATAATTTTATAATTATTAATTAATATAATAATATTAAATACAAAATTATTAAAATTAATTTATTAAATAAAAATAAAATTTTACTTAATAATAGGAGGTTTTAAATCATTTAAATATGGTTTTTGTGCTTGCAAAAATGCTATTTTATCACATCTTTCATTATAATAATTACCATTATGACTTTTAATATATAAAATCTTTATATTTTTTTTAAAAAAAAAAATAAAATAATTAATTTCCATTCATAAATCAATATTTTTAATAAATTTATTTTTAGAATTTTTTCAATTATTTTTTTTTCATTTTAATAATCATATATTAATACCTTTATATAAATAAAAACTATCTGTAAATATATATAATTTTATTAAATTAAATTTACATAAAAAAAATCTCATAGGTAAAATAAATGCCATTAATTCCATTCTATTATTAGTAGTATAATAATAACCAGCTTTAAAAATAAATTCTTTATTATTATATTTTACAATTGAAGCACATCCACCAGGTCCAGGATTTTTAATACAAGAACCATCTGTATAAATATAAATTTTTAACATAAAATAAATAATAAAATTAATAATATTATAACAAAAATGAAAATAAATAAACAAATAGTTTTAGATATAGAAACAACAGGATTAAATTTAATTGATAAATATTATTTAAATAATAAAATAATAGAAATATGTGCAATAGAAATAAAAAATAAAAAAATTACCAATAATATTTTTCATACATATTTAAATCCAAATAGAAAAATAGAAAAAAAAGCTTATGAAATACATAAAATAAAAAATTCATTTTTAAAAAAAAAACCTAAATTTAAAAATATATCAAAAAAATTTATTAATTTTATAAAAAATTCAAATCTAATTATCCACAATGCAAAATTTGATATAAAATTTATAGAACACGAATTAAAATTAATAAATTATAATATAAAAATAAATAAAATATGTAATATTATAGATACATTATATATAGCTAGAAAAATATTTCCAGGAAAAAAAAATGACTTAAACTCTTTATGTAATAGATATAAAATAAATATTAAATATTATAGAAAAAATCATGGAGCATTAATAGATGCAAAAATTTTAGCTAATATATATCTAAATTTAATAAAAAAACAAACTAAAATAAATAACTTATTTATAAAAAAAAATATAAATATTAAAAATAATATTAAAATCAATAACAAAAAAATTATTATAAATAAAATAAAAAAAAAAGAAAATAAAATTCATTTAAAATATTTAAAATATATTAAAAAAAAATACAAAAAATGCATATGAAATTAATAAAACAAATAATAAATTATTAATTCTATAAAAAATATATAATTTAAAAATATGAAAAATATTTCTATATCAAAAATTTTAAAAATAAAAAACTTTAAAAAATTTAAAAATAAAAAAATTATAATTAAAGGATGAATTAAAACAAAAAGAAATTCTAATATAGGAATATCATTTGTAGAAATAAATGATGGAACTACTTTACAAAATTTACAAATAATAATAAAAAATAAATATATAAAAAACTATAAAAAAAAAATTTTAAAATTAAATAATGGATGCTCAATTAAAATAAAAGGATTACTTAAAAAAAATAAAAATAATAAAAAATTAGAAATTAATGTAACTTACTTTAAAATATTAGGAAAAATAAAAAATAAAAAAAAATATCCTATAAGTCCTAAATATCATTCTATTGAATATCTTAGAAAAATTTCACACCTCAGACCTAGAACAAAATTATTTAGTTCTATTACAAGAATTAGAAATACATTAATATTTAATTTACATAAATATTTTCAAAAAAATAAATTTTTATTAATTAACACACCAATAATAACTTCTTTAGATACAGAAGGAAATAGTAAAATGTTTGAAATTAAATATAAAAAAAATAAAAAATTTTTTAATAAAAAATCATATTTAAGTGTTTCTGGACAACTAAATTTAGAATCATATGCATGTTCATTATCTAAAGTATATAATATAGGCCCTATATTTAGAGCTGAAAATTCAAATACAAAAAAACATTTAGCAGAATTTTGAATGTTAGAAACAGAAATAGCATTCTATAAATTAAATAATATTATAAATTTATCAAAAAATTTATTATCTTATATAATAAAAAAAATATTAAAAAATAATAAAGAAGATATATATTATCTTTTAAATTATAATAAAAAAAATAATATTAATTATTTAACTAATATAATTAAAAAAAAATTTATAGAAATTAATTATTCAGAAATAATAAATATTTTACAAAAAGAAAAATATTTTAAAAATTTTAAAATAAAATGAGGTACTAATATATCTACAAAATATGAAAAATTTCTAACTGAAAAATATTTTAATTGTAATATTATAATAAAAAATTTCCCTAAAACAATAAAACCCTTTTATATGAAAATAAATAAAGATAATAAAACAGTTTCATCAATTGATGTTATTTTAAAAAAAACAGGTGAAATAATAGGAGGGTCAGAAAGAGAAAAAAATATAAAAATATTAGATAATAATATTAAAAATAAATATTTAAATAAAAAAAAATATCATTGATATAGAGATTTAAGAAAATATGGAACTATAACTCATAGTGGATTCGGTTTAGGAATTGAAAGATTATTAATGTATATAACAAATATTAAAAATATAAGAGATGTTATACCATTTCCTAAATATCCTAATTATGTAAATTTTTAATTTAATTAATACTATTAATATATAATTATATTAATATAATAAAATAATAATTTATTTAAAATTTAAAAAAAATAAAATGAATTTTATAAAAAAAATATTTAATTTAATACTATTATTAATTACAATACAATCTATAAATGCAATTGAATTAATAAAAAATAATTACATTACAAATATATATGGAAATATTAAAATAAATAATTTAATAAATAAAAATAATGAAAATAATATAAATAAAAATAATATATTTACATTTAGTATAAAAAATAAAATAAAAAAAAATAATATAATAAATACATTCTCTAAATTAGAAGGTAATATACCTATTAATATAATAGATAATAATAATAAATATAAATATAATAATATTAATATAAATTTAGCATATATAGGTATAAAACATAAATTATTAGGATCTATTAGTTATGGTAAAAACTATAGAATTTTACATAATACATTATATAATGTAAATATATTACCATTTAATAATAGTAAATTTATAAAATCTAATATTTCTAATGAAATATTAAATAATATTTTTACATATAAAAAAAAATTTTTATTTAAAAATAACTTTATTAAAAATATTGGTTTAATAGCTCAATATCAAATAAAAAATTATAAAAATATTATAAATTTTAATAATGGTGGATGAAGTATAGGATATTATTATAATACTCCTAATGGTATTAATATATCAGCATCATATTCTAATCAAATATATAATAAAATAAAAATTAAAAATAATAATAAAATATTAATAATAAATAAATTATTTAATAAAAATTCTCAAATATGATCTACTTCAATAAAATATAATTTTGAAAATTTATACATTGCATCATCTTATACTAAAGGTATAAATTTTACACCAATCATTTCAACTATAAAATCATATTTTTACAATGAAAAAATTAATAAATATAATTATGCTAAAAATAGTGAAAATATAATTATTATTATTAAATATAATTTAAATTCAAATATAATACCTATATTAAGTTATATACAAACAACAGTAGATAATATAGAAAAAATAAAAATTAAAAATAATATTTATACACCTAACAATATAGATTTAGAAAAATATTTTGATTTAGGTATAATATACAATTTTAATAAATCATTAAGTGGATATATAGATTATAAAATTAATCAAATGACTAACAATAATATATTAAAAATTAATAACAATAATATTGTATCAATAGGATTAAAATATAAATTATAATAAAATTATTTTAAATATAAACGCATCCGAGAGGATTTGAACCCCTGACAACTCGGTTCGTAGCCGAGTGCTCTATCCAACTGAGCTACGGATGCTTTGATAAATAATCAGTGAGAGAGGGATTCGAACCCTCGATGCAATAAAATACATACTCCTTTAGCAGAAGAGCACCTTAAACCACTCGGTCATCTCACTTAATTTTTAAAAATTAATAAAACAAAATTTTATATATATTCATTATAACAAAATTAATAATATATTTAATTTATTTTTTTTTATTATCATTATTAATTTTAATATAAATTTCTTTTCTATGTACAGAAATTTCTTTAGGGGCATTAATACCTATACGTATTTGATTACCTTTTATACCTAATATTATAATTGTAATATTATCTCCAATTATAATAGTCTCTCCAATTTTACGAGTAAGAATAAGCATTATTTTAAATAAACCAATTTTTATAATTTTAATTTTATATAATTATATATACGATTAAAAATAGAACATTTAATTATATTAACATAATTATTATAAAAAACATTAATAATAAAATTATTATTTTCTAAAATAAAAAAATCTTTGATAAATAATTTTTTTAATAAAATTTTTGATTTTACTTTATTTATAATATTTATACCTAAAATTTTTAAAATATTATTATTTAATAATAAAATAAAATATTTTTTATTGTTTTTTATAGTAGAAATAATTATTAAAGATAAATTATATTTAATATATAATTTATTTAAAATAATAAATAAAATATTTTTATTAAAAAAATCAAAATTAATATTATCTTTTATTAAAAAATTAAAATTTTTATAAATTAATATATCTTTTTTATTAAAATTAACTAATATATTTTTAATATAAGAATTTAATAAATTTTTATTATTTTTTTTTAAATATTTTTTTTTTTTAATTAAATTTAAAATAAAATTATATAAATTATTACTATTAATATGTAATATATTACAAATATTTTTTAATATAAATTTATATTTATTAATATAAATTAATGAATTAAAATTAGTAATTGCTTTTATTCTAATAATATTTATAGAAATATTATAAAATTTTTTAATTATACAAACACCTATTTCACTAGTATTATTTACATGCATACCACTACAAAATTCATTAGAAATACTATTAAAAATAACATATCTAATAATGTTTTTACCAAAAAAATTAAAATTAAATTTATTAAAAATATTTTTATCTTTAACAAATTTTTCTTCTTTATCTATACTCTTTCAAATAAAATAATTAATTTTATTTTCTATTTTTAGAATATCATAATTATTTAATTTTTTATTATAATAAAAATCTAAAATAAAATAATCTTTATTTATCTTAGTACTATATTTTTTAAAACTTAAACCTAAAAAATTATTTAATACAGAACATAAAATATGTAAACAAGAATGATTATTAGAAATCATTTTTCTACATTTAATATCATAAATACATTTTATTGTATCATTAACTTCTAAAAATCCATATTCAATAAATCCTCAATGAATTATATAATTACCTATTTTAATAGTTTTTTTAACAATAAATTTACAACTTTTATCTTTTTTTATAATAAATCCAATATCACCTGATTGTCCTGAAGATTTAGGATAAAAAATAGTTTTATCTAGAATAATACTACAATTTAATTTAAAATTATCTTTATTTAAACATAAATCTTTATTAAAAATAAATAAAATCTTAGAATATAATAATTTTTTTTTAAATCCTAAAAAATCGGTACTAGATAATTTATTTAAAACATTTAAATCTATAAAATATTTTTTATAATTTATATATTTACATAAATTATTAGAATTTTTTTTAGCTAAATTTAATTTTAAATAAAATTTATTTAAATTAATACTTATATTATTAAAATTACAAATATCAATTAATATATCTAAAGGTAAACCATAAGTGTCATATAATAAAAAAATTATTTTACTACTTAAATATCTTTTTTTTAAATCTAATTTACTTATATAAAAATTTAATAAATTTAAAACATTATTTAATGTTTTAAAAAATTTTTCTTCTTCATTTAAAACTATATTTTTTATTTTACTTATTAAATCAAAATTAAAACTATTAAATTCATTTAAAGATTTTAATACTATATATATAATTTTATATAAAACAAAATTATTAATTTCTAAAAATCTAATATGAACTAAAGTTCTTCTAATAATTTTACGTAAAATATAACCTCTATATTCATTAGAAGGATAAATACCATCAAATATTAAATATATAATAGATCTAATATGATCAGAAATAACATTAAAAATAATTAAATTATTATTTATAATCTTAATATTTAAAACATCAGAAATTATAAACTTTATATTTTTAAAAATATCAATATCAAAGTTAGATTTTACATTCTGTAATACAGATACTATACGTTCAAAACCCATTCCTGTATCAATACATTTATTTGATAAAAAATTTAAATTATTTTTCTTATCAAAATTAAATTCAATAAAAACTAAATTTCATATTTCTAAAAATCTTTTTTTATTTTTTAAAAATATATAATTATTTTCAATAATATTATTTTTATAATCTAAATCATAAAAAATTTCAGTACTATATCCACATAAACCTAAATTATCAACTATTCAAAAATTTTCAGAATTAATATTACTATCTCCTAAAACAAAAATACGATTTTTAGATAATTTTATAATATTAATTCAAATATTATATGAAATAATATCATTTTTATGAACTGTAACAAATAATCTATCTTTAGATATAGAAAATCATTTCTTACTAGTCAATAATTCTCAAGCATATAAAATAGCTTCTTCTTTAAAATATAAACCAAAACTAAAATTACCCATCATTTCAAAAAAAGTATTATGAAAAGAAGTATATCCTACATTTCTAAAATCATTATGTTTACCACTAACTCTTAAACAACGTTGAATACTAACAAAATTTTTATCAATATTTTTATTTAAACCTAAAAAATAATCTTTAAATTGTATCATTCCTGAATTAGTAAATAATAAATTATCATCATTTTTAGGTATTAAACTACTACTATTAACTATAAAGTGATTTTTAGATTTAAAATAATCTAAAAAAATATTACGTATTTGATCAGAAGTAATAAACATTTTATAAAAACCATAAAAATTATTAAATTTATAATATAAATATTATTCTAAAATAAAAATATAAAAACAAAATAATATAATAATATCTAAAATAAATTAGATTTATTTAAAATAATACTATATATATTACATATATATTAAAATTATATTATATATAATTAATAAAATAATATATAAATACATGAAAATAAAAAAAATAAAATCAATAAATAAAGCTTTAGAACAAATTGAAAAACAATTTGGTAAAGGTTCAATAATGAAATTAGGAAAAAATAAATTTAATAAAATAAAAACAATTTCAACTGGATCCTTATCATTAGATATAGCTTTAGGAATAGGAGGATTACCAATGGGTAGAATAATAGAAATATATGGACCAGAATCATCAGGAAAAACTACATTAACATTAGAAATTATATCTTCAGCACAAAAAAAAAATAAAACTTGTTTATTTATTGATGCTGAACATTCATTAGATCCAATATATGCTAAAAAAATTGGTGTCAATATAAAAAAACTATTATTTTCTCAACCTGATAATGGAGAACAAGCACTAGAAATATGTAATTCACTAGCAAAAAAAAATAATATAGATGTAATTATAATAGATTCAGTTGCAGCTTTAACACCTAAAGCAGAAATAGATGGAGAAATTGGAGATTCACATATAGGATTAACTGCTAGAATGATGAGTCAAGCTATGAGAAAATTAGCAAGAAACATAAATAAATCAAATATACTATTAATATTTATAAACCAAATAAGAATTAAAATAGGTATAATTTTTGGAAATCCTGAAATAACTACAGGGGGTAATGCATTAAAATTTTATTCTTCAATAAGATTAGAAATAAGAAAAGTAAAAAATATTAAAAAAAATAATATAATTATAGGAAACGAAACTAAAGTAAAAGTAGTAAAAAATAAACTATCAGCACCATTTAAATATGCACAATTCCAAATAATTTATAATAAAGGAATAAATAAATATTTTGAATTAATAAATTTAGGAGTATTAAATAATATAATTAAAAAAAATGGAGTATGATATTATTATAATATTAATAAATTAGGACAAGGAAAATATAATTCTACCAAATATTTAAAAAAAAATAAAAAAATATTTAAAGAAATTAAATATAAAATTAAAAAAATATATTTTAATTAAAATTATTACTTAATAAATTAATTATTTCTTTTTTAATTAAATTTATTTTTTTATCAACATTAATTAAAATATAATTATTAATTAATTTATATTTATAAAAATAATTTTTATAATAATTTCTTAAATTTAATATAATATTATTATAAATAAATAATCTTTTTTTTATAATATCTAAATCTAAATCATCTTTTCTATATACTAATTTTTCTCCTGTAATATCATCTAAACCCTCCACTTTAGGAGGGTTATATTTAATATTATATGATCTACCTGATTTCAAATGTATTTTTCTATTTAATAATCTATCAATAATAATATTATTTGAAACAAATAATTCTATTACAAAATTAATATTAATAAAATTTAAAAATTTAGCTTGTAAAATATTTCTTGGAAAACCATCAAATAAATATCCATTTTTATTAAAATTACAAAATATATAATCTTTAATTATTTTATTAACTAAATTATCATTAATTAAATTACCTTTATTAATACTTTTAATTAAAAATTCATCATTAAATTTATTACGTAAAATATTACCTAAAGATATTAAACATAAATTATATTTTTTTATTATAAATTTAGATTGTGTACTTTTACCTGATCCAGGTGGACCTAATAAAATAATATTTATCATTTATTTATTTAATAATAAAATTACAAAATAAATTATTAACTAAATTTATAAAACTAACAGAATCTTCTAATGAATTACTTTCAATTAAAAGAGCTTGATAATAAATAAATTTAATTCATTTTTCAAATAAAATATTATCTTTTATATTTAAAATATATTTAATAATTATATGATTAATATTAATATCTAAATAATATTTTATTTTAGGTATATCTTTACCAGTAGATTTTAATAATTTTAACATTTGAGTACTAATATCATTAGTATCAGTAACTAATACAACAGGAAATTTTTCTAAACGATTAGTAATTCTAACTTCTTTTACAAAATCACTTAAAATATCCTTTATTCTATTTAAAAAAAACTTATTATTATTTTCTTCATTAGATTTTACTAAATTAAAATTAATATCATCTTTAGTTAATATATTATCTAAATTTAAATTATTTTTACTAACTGAACAAAAATTAATATTTTTAAAATTAATTAAATAATTCATCATTCATTCATCAATTTTATCTATTAAAAATAAAACTTCAATATCTTTTTTAATATATAATTCTAAATGAGGACTATTATTAGCAGAAATATAATTTTCAGCTGTTATATAAAAAATTTTATCCTGACCAATTTTCATTCTACTTATATAATCATCTAAAGATACTAACGATTTATCATTAAATTTAGAAGAATAAAATCTAAGTAAAATAGATATTTTATATTTATCAATATCATTATCAGCTAAACCTTCTTTAAGAACTACACCAAATTGATTTCAAAATAAATTATACTTTATAATATTTAAAGATAAATCATTTAATATTTTAAAAATTCTATTAGTTAAACTTACACGTATTTTTTTTAAATAATTATTATCTTGTAAAATTTCTCTAGAAATATTTAAAGACAAATCATTTGTATCCATAATACCTTGAACAAAACGAAAACAAAATGGAATTAAATTTTTTATATCATCCATAATAAATACTCTTTTAATATATAATTTTATACCATTTTTATATTCATCTCTATTTCAAATATTTCAAGGAGAAGTATCAGGTATATATAATAAACTAATATAATTTTGAATACCTTCTACTATATTATGAGATCAAATTAAAGGATTACCTAAATTATTAGTTAAATTATAATAAAACTTTTTATAATCTTCTTCTTTAAGATCTAATTTATTTTTTAATCAAATAGCATTATATTCATTAATTTTTTTTCATATATATTTTTTTTTATTTTTATCAAAAAATTTATATTCAATAGGAATACTAATATAACTAGAATATTTATTTATTATTTTAAATAATTTATCTTTATTTAAAAATTCTTTACAAGAATCTTTTAAATACAATATTATATCAGTACCATATTTTTTCTTTTTTAAATTTTTAATTATAAATTCTCCATTACCATATGAAAATCATAGAATTGATTTTTTATTATCTTTTTCAAATATAGATCTAGTATGAACTTTAACTTTATTAGAAACCATAAAAGAAGAATAAAATCCTACACCAAATTTACCTATTAAATTATTATCAATCTTTGTATTTTTATATTTATTAATCTTATCTAAAAATTTTTTAGTACCAGATTTAGCTATAGTACCTAAATTATTAATAATTTCATCATAAGTCATTCCTATTCCATTATCTCTAATAATCAATTTATTATTTTTTATTAAAATTCTTATATGAAATTTATTACTAATTTTTAAATCTTTATTTTTAGAAATTAAATAAAATTTTAATTTATCTATAGCATCAGAAGAATTAGATATTAATTCTCTTAAAAAAATTTCTTTATTAGAATAAAGAGAATTAATCATTAAATTTAATAATTCTTTTATTTCAGATTTAAATAAAAATTTTTTTTCTACATTCATATAATTAACCTTTATATATAAAATATTATATTTAATAACTTAAAATATATTAAATATAACATAAATTATAAATCTAAATTTAAATATTTAAAATATATTATTTTAAAAATATAGATTTAATGACTAAATATTCAAAAAAAATTTTTTTATCATAAAAATTAATTAAATTATTTCTTCCTCAAAAAAATAATTTATAATAAAAATTAATATCATTAATACTACATAAATTATTTAATTTAAAAATTTTTCTTTTATAAAAATTATTAATATTAAAAATATTAACTTTTTTAAAATTAGGAATAGTTTTAATTAATAATAAATTATATAATTTATCTAAAATACTAGATAAAATATAATTATAATTCATATTTTTATTTAAAAAAATATTTAAATAAAATAAAATTTTTTCATAATTTTTTATAAATAAATACTTTAAAAAATAAAATATTAATTTATCATCTATAATATTTAAAAAAGAATTTATAGATTTTAATGTTAAATTATTATTAATCAATGATAATTGATCTAATAATATTAAAGCATCTCTTAAACTACCTTCAGAATTTATAGATATTACTTTTAAAGCTTCAACTTCATATTTAAATAATTCACTTTTAGATATAAAAATTAATCTTTTAAAAATTTTATTAACACTTAAAGGTTTTAAATGAAAACACATACATCTTGATAAAATAGTATCAGGTATTTTATTAAATTCTGTAGTTGCTAAAATAAATTTTACATATTTAGGAGGTTCTTCTAAAATCTTTAATAAAAAACTAAAACTATAACGTGATAACATATGTACTTCATCAATTATATAAATTTTATATTTCATAGAAATTGGTAAATAATATATATTATCTAAAATTTCTTTTATATCTTCTATTTTAGATTTCGAAGCAGCATCAATTTCAATTACATCTAATGACTTTCCTTTATCAATAGATAAACAATTATTACATTTTAAACAAAAATTACCATTATTTATATTAATACAATTTAAACTTTTAGATAATAATCTAGATAAACTAGTTTTACCAACACCTCTAGGTCCATAAAATAAATATGTATTAAAAAACTTACCCTTAATTAAACTATTAATAATAACTTTCAATACATTACTATTACCTACAAAATCATTAAAAGATTTAGGTCTTCATTTTAAAGATAAAACTTCATATTTACTCATTATTCAAATAATAAATTATTTATTTTAAATACATAATAATATAAAATATTAAATAATTAAAATATAAATAATATTAAAATTAAATATTTTTTATATAACTAAAATCAATATTAAAATCATTTAAAAATTTATTTAAATTATTAATATCTATAGGCATTATAAATAATATTTTAATTACTTTAAAATAAAAACTATTTAACATTTTAATAAAAACTCTTAACGATTCTTTTTTATATTCTTGTTTAGGATCCTTTTGGGCATAACTTCTTAAATATATATATTCTTTTAAATAATCAATATAATACAAATATTCTTTTCAAAAAAAATCTAATGTATTTAACATTATTATTTTTTTTAAATTTTTAAATAAACTTAATCCCAATCTTTTAATTTTATAATTATATAATTGTATTAATTTTTTTACTATTAATATCTTAAATTTTTTAAAATTAGATTTTTTAAAATAATATATTTTGACATTAAAATTTAAATTTAAATACATAATTCTTTGTATTTCTTTATATTTTAACAAATAATTATTATCATTAAATTTAAATAAAATTTTATTTAAAAATTTTTTAATAATTTTCTTAATTTTTAAATTTATATTTTTTGAAAATAATAATTTATTTCTTTTATAATAAATTATTTTTCTTTGTTCATTTGAAATATCATCATATTCTAATAATTGTTTACGAATTTCAAAATTTCTATTTTCAATTCTCTGTTGAGCTTTTTCTATATATTTATTTATTAAAGAATGTTCAATAACTTTTTTATTATTAAAACTAATATTTTTAATAAAATTAATAATATTTCTGGGTAAAAATAAATTAATTAATGAATCATCTAAAGAAACATAAAATCTAGAAGAACCAGGATCTCCTTGTCTTCCAGATCTACCTCTTAATTGATTATCAATTCTCCTAGATTCATTTCTTTCTAAACCTATTATATGTAATCCACCTAATTTTTTAACTAAATAATTATTTTTCTTTCATTTATTTTTCAAAAAATCTATTTTTTTTTTATCTAAATTTTTAAAATTAATTTTATTTATATAATTACCACCTAAAATTATATCAGTACCTCTACCAGCCATATTAGTAGATATAGTAATAGCACCTAATCTTCCAGCCTGAGAAATTATTTTAGCTTCAAGTTTATGAAATTTAGCATTTAAAATATTATGCTTAATACCCTCTTTTTTTAATTTATTTGAAATTAATTCAGATTTATCTATTGAAGAAGTACCTACTAATATAGGTTGTTTTTTTTTATGTCTAATTTTTATATCTTTAATAATAGCTTTTATTTTATCTTTTTCTGTTAAATATACAAAATCTGGTAAATCATTTCTTTTAATTAATTTATTAGTTGGTATAGAAATAGTATCTAAATTATAAATTGAATTAAATTCAGAAGATTCACTTAATACTGTACCAGACATACCAGATAATTTTTTATATAATCTAAAATAATTTTGAAATGTTATAGAAGCTAAAACTTGACTTTCTTCTTTAATTAAAACATTTTCTTTAGCTTCTATAGCTTGATGTAATCCATTAGATCATCTTCTATCAGATACTATTCTTCCAGTAAATTCATCTATAATTAATATTTTATTATCTTTAACTAAATAATCAATATTTTTTTTAAATAAATAATGAGCTTTTAATGATGTTATAATATCATGTATAAATTTTATATTTTTAAAATTATATTTAAAAATTTTATCTTTAATAAAATTTTTTTTAATTAATAAATTTTCTATTTTAATAATACCATTATCTGTTAAAATTATATTTTTATGTTTCTTATCAATTATAAAATCACCATCTAAATTATTTTTTTCATCTTTTAAATTTAAATCAAATATAATTTTATTAATTTCATAATAAATATTATCATTAATATTAATTGAACCTGAAATTATTAATGGTGTTCTAGCTTCATCAATTAAGATAGAATCAACTTCATCTAAAATAGCAAAATTTAAACTTCTTTGAACTTTTTCTTCTCTTAAATAACACATATTATCTCTTAAATAATCAAAACCATATTCATTATTAGTTCCATAAGTAATATCACATAAATATGCTTTTTTTTTATTTTCAATAGACATATTAGGTAAATTTAATCCTACACTTAAACCTAAAAAATTAAATAATTTACTATTATTTAATGAATCTCTTTTAGCTAAATAATCATTAATTGTTACTATATGAACACCTTTACTATATAAAGCATTTAAATAAGCAGGTAAAGTAGACATTATAGTTTTACCTTCCCCTGTTTTCATTTCAGCTATACAACCATTATTTAATACTATAGCACCTAATAATTGAACATCAAATAATTTAATACTAAAAATTCTTTTAATAGCTTCTTTAATATTAGCAAATATTTCAGGTAAAATTAAATTAATATCATAACCTGAAATTAAATAATTTTTATATTTAAATGTATTATTTTTTAATTCATTATCACTTAAATTAATAAAATTTTTTTCTAAACTATTAATTTTATTAATTATATTATATATATTAATAAATTTTTTTTTATTTATTTTATTAAAAATATATGAAAAAATTTTAGTAAACATATCAAAATATAAACTTTTATTTTAAAAAAAATATAAATTATTTATAATATAGATAAAATAATTATAATATAAATAAAAATTAAATACATTAAAATGATAAAAAAAAACCTGAATTAATAATAAAAATATTAAAAAAAAAAAATAAATCAAATAATTTAAATAATATTATAGAAAAATATAAAAAAATAAAATATATTAATAAAAAAATAAAAAAAATAATACCTAAATATATAAATAAAAAATATAAAATAATAAATATAAATAAAAATAATATTTATATAGAAACATATAATTCACATATAAAAATATATTTTATAAAAAATAAAAAAAAAATTATTTCATTTCTAAAAATTAATAATATTAAATATTTTTTTATTAAAATAAATCCTAAATTATAAATTAAATAATTAAATATATATATATATATTTAATATAATATAAAAAATAAAATATTAAATATATAAAATATTATATTAAAAATTATTAATTACAATTTTTCAGATACTCTAAGTATAGCACTTCTAATTCTTGGGTTTTTAATAATATCTTCATACAAAGGTTTATATTTTCCTATATTTAACATCTTTTTAGGATAATATTTATTAATTTGTTTTTTAGTTAATGGAATTTTATTTAATAATAAATAATTATTATTAGATTTTTTTCTAATAAAATTCTTTACTATTCTATCTTCTAAAGAATTAAAACTTATAACTAATAATCTTCCACCTTTAGATAAAATTTTATATGATTTATCTAAAGCCTTTTTTAAACAATATAATTCATTATTTATAAATATACGTATTGCTTGAAAAGTTCTAGTAGCTTTATGTTTATAAAATTTATTAATTTTTACTGTTTTTTTTATTATATTACATAAATCTAAAGTACTTTTTATATAAAAATTTTTTCTATTAAAAACAATTTTATTTGCTATTTTTTTAGCATATTTTTCTTCACCATAATTTTTTATAACTTTATAAATATCATATTCATTAGCTGTATTTAATCAATAACTAGCTGTATTACCAATATTTTGATTTATTCTCATATCTAAAGGACCATTTTTCATAAAAGAAAAACCTCTTAAAGGATTATCTAATTGATAACTAGATATACCTAAATCAAACAATATACCATTAACTTTTTTATTTAAAGAAAAATTATTTATATAATAATCTATATTAATAAAATTATCATTTATAATAGTAAAACGTTTATCTCTAATAATATTTTTAGATATTAAAATAGATTCAGGATCATAATCAAAAGAAAATAATTTACCTTTATAATTTAAATTATTTAATATTTTTAAAGAATGATTTCCACAACCAAAAGTACAATCAATATAAATTCCATCTTTCTTTAAATTCAAAAATTTATTAATTAAATTTAAAAAAGCAGCATTATGATTAATTAACATAAAAAATTTATAATTAATATTAAAATATTTATAAATTAATAATATATATATTATAATTTAAATATATAATTATTTAAATAATTAATTAAAATATAAAATATGAATAAAAAAATAATAATATGTAATTGAAAATTAAACGGGAATAAAAAATTTATTAAAAATTATATAAAAAAATTAAATAAATATAAAAATTTATATAAAAATAAAGAAATATGTATAGCTCCTCCAATTATATATATGTATTACTTAAATAAATTAATAAAAAAAACAAAAATAAAATTAACTTCACAAAATGTAGATATAAATATAAATGGAGCTTTTACAGGAGAAATATCAGCTAAAATGCTAAAAAATATAAATACTAAATATGTAATAATAGGACATTCAGAAAGAAAAAAATATCATTTTGAAAAAAATAAACTTTTATTAAAAAAAATATTAATTACTAAAAAATTAAATTTAATACCTATTATTTGTATAGGAGAAAATATAAAACAATATAAAAATAATATAAGTATTAAAATATGTAAAAAACAATTAAAATATTTTATAAAATATAAAAATATTGAAATATTTAAAAATAGTATAATAGCTTATGAACCAATATGATCTATTGGAACAGGTAAAAATGCTAGTATAAATCATATTAATAAAATAAATAAATTTATTAAACATTATTTATTATCATTTAATAATAATAAAATTAAAAATAAATTTAAAATTATTTATGGAGGTTCTATAAATCCAATAAATTCAAAAAATATAATAAGTCAAAAAAATATAGATGGATTATTAATTGGTAAATCATCTTTAAATATAAAAAATTTTATTAAAATTATAAAAAATATATAAAATAATTAATTTTATATATTTTAATAAAAAATATACCTCTATTTAATCAATAAAATTATTAATAAATAAATAAAAATTAAATATAAATATATTATATTATTAAATTAAAATAATTAAAATTTTAATTAAAATTCTAAATTAATTTTTTTAAAACGTTTTTTTAAATTCTCTATTCTTCCTTTAGAATTAGAAATTCTTTGTTTTCCTGTATAAAAAGAATGACATTTATAACAAATATCAATATAAAAATCTTTTTTAAGAGTAGAAAAAATTTTAATTTTATTACCACAAGAACAATTTATATTTAATAAATAAATATTAGGATGTATATTTTTTTTCATAATAAATTACAATATTATTAATAATATTAAAAAAAAATTTAAATTAATTATTAAAATAATTTAAATAAATAAAATTATGTTTATATTAAAAATTATATTACCAATTAATAAAATAAACAAATTATTTTATAAAATTAATTGTATTAAAAATATAGAAATAGGTTCAAGAGTATTAGTACCATTAAAAAATAAAACAATTACAGGAATAATTTTAAATATATATAAAAATAATAATAAATTTAAAAATATTAAACTCAAAAAAATAATAAAAATTATAGATAAAAAATTTTTATTAAATAAAAATATACTAAAATTAATAATATTTTCTTCTAAATATTATCATTGTCCAATAAATAAAATTTTATTTTCCATAATACCTAAAAATATTAATATTAAAATACTAAAAAATAAAAATAATAAAATTAAAAAATATAAAAAAAAATCAAAAATATTTTTATTAACAAAACCAATAAAAATAAATTTATTTTTAACAATAATAAAAAAAAATATAACTAAAAAATACCAAATATTAATTATGGTACCTAAAATAAAATTATTAAATAAAATTAAAAAAATATTATGTTTTTTTAAAAAAAAATTAGAAATTATAACTTCTAAAATTAATAAAAAAAATATTATCAAAATATGAGAAAAAACAAAAAATAATAAAATATCTATAATAATAGGTACAAGATCTTCTATATTTACACCATTTAATAACTTAGGACTAATATTCATTTTTGAAGAACATAGTAATTTATATAAAGAAAAAAAAACATGAATATATAATGCTAAAAATTTATCCTTAATAAGATCAAAAATAGAAAATAATACAGTAATATTAAAATCTAATACACCTTCAACAATAAGTTTATATAATTTAAAAAAAAAAATATATAAAAAATTTAAAATTAAAAAAAATAAAAATATAAAATATAATAATAAAATATATATATATAAAAAAAATATAAAAAAAAAAATTTTTATAAATAAAATAATTAAATTTTTAAAAAAAAAAAAACATATATTAATTATAACTAATAATTTATTTAATAAATATAAATTAAAATGTAAAAATTGTAATATATATTTTAAATGTATATATTGTAATAAAACACTAATTTTAAATAAAAAAATTAAATATATTAAATGTTTATTTTGTAAAAAAATAAATTTAATAAAAAAAAATTGTAATATATGTAAAACAAAAATTAAAATTAAAAAAAAAATATTTAAAAAATATATAAAAAAATTTTTTTATTTTATATATAAAATAAAAAAAAAACTAAATTTTAATAAAAAATTAATTAATTTTTCAAATAATTTTAAAAATTATGAAAAAAAAAATAAATTAATAATTATATACATAATAGATAAATATCTTATATCAGAAAATTATAAATCTATTGAAATATTCATACAAAAATATTTTCAATATTTAGAAATAATTAATTTTAAATATTCAAATAAAGAAATAATATTTAAAACAAAATACCCAAATAATTATATTTTTAAAAAAATAATTAAAAATAATTATAAAAAAATTATATTTAATATTTTAAAAGAAAGAAAAATAATAAATTATCCTCCTTATTCATATGAATCAATAATAAGATTAAAAAAAATAAAAAATAATAAATTATATATATGATATAAAATAAAAAAAACTATATTAAAAAATAAAAAATTAATAAAATTTTTTATTATAAATTTAAATAAAAATTATTATTTTTATAAATATAAATGAAACATAATTATTCAAAGTAAATTAAGAAAAAATTTACATAAATTTATTAAAAAAATTAAAAAAAAATTTAATAAATATAATTTAAATTATAAAATAGATATAGATTTATAAAATATAAACAATTATTAAAAACAACTAACTATTTTATTTGATAATCCACATATATCTAAAATTTGTTTAATTAAACCTTTAGGAAATAATTTAAATAAATAAATACTATTATATTTATTTTTATTTTTATTTAAATAAAATAAAAGAATTTTTATATTTGGTAATAATTTATTTTTAAAATAAAAATTTCTATAAAAATATATTATTTTTCAATGAATTTTACTTAAAATTATACCTTTTTTATTAGCTATTTTAATTGCTAAATTTTTATCTCAAAATACTTTATTTTTCATATAATAAACAACTTAATTAAATTTAAAAATTAAAAATTATTATAAAATATAATTTATTTAAAATACTATAATTATAAAATAAATTTACTTAAATCTTCATTTACAATTAAATTATTTAATTTAGATATAACATATTTATTATCTATAATAATAGATTTATCCTTATAATCAGGTGCATTATATGATATATCTTCCATTAATTTCTCTAAAACAGTATGTAATCTTCTAGCACCTATATTTTCTGTATTTTCATTTATTTTTCATGCTATATCTGCTATACATTTTATACCATCATTAGTAAAATTTATATCAATACCCTCTACACTTAATAAATATTTATATTGAGTAGTTATAGATACATTAGGTTCTACTAATATTTTTTCAAAATCATTAGAACTCAAAGAACTTAATTTTACTCTAATAGGAAATCTACCTTGTAATTCAGGTATTAAATCTGATGGATTACATGATTGAAAAGAACCAGAAGCTATAAATAATATATAATCAGTTTTTACAACACCATACTTAGTAGAAACTGTACAACCTTCAACTAAAGGTAATAAATCTCTTTGTACCCCTTCTCTAGAAATCCCAGAATCTAAAATTTGACCTCTTTTACATATTTTATCTATTTCATCAATAAATACTATTCCTTGTTGTTCTACTAATTCTATTGCTTGTTTTTTTATATTATCTAAATTAATTAATTTAGCAGATTCTTCTTCAATTAATAAATTCATAGCATTTTTTATTTTTAATTTTCTAATTTTCTTTTTTTTACCACTTAAATTATGAAATATAGATTGTAACTGACTAGTCATTTCTTCCATTCCAGGAGGAGACATTATTTCTATACCTAAAGTAGGAATAGAAATATCAATTTCTATTTCTTTATCATTTAATTTACCTTTACGTAATTCATTTAACAAATATTCTTTAATAAAAATATTAGATTTATCATTATTATCATTATTAATAATAGTATTAATAGATTTTAAAAATTTACTATCATTAATCAATATATTAATAATACGATTTTCAGATAAAATCTTTGCTTTTTTAAAATTATTTTTTATAATTTTTGTTTTAATCATTTTAACTGCATAATCTGTTAAATCTCTAATTATAGAATCCACTTCTTTACCTACATAACCTACTTCAGTAAATTTAGTTGCTTCTACTTTTATAAAAGGAGAATTACTTAATTTAGCTAATCTACGAGCTATTTCAGTTTTACCTACACCTGTAGAACCTATCATTAATATATTTTTAGGAGTAATTTCATTTTTTAAATCATCATTTAATTGCATTCTTCTTCATCTATTTCTTAAAGCTATAGAAACTGCTTTCTTAGCATCATTTTGACTTACAATAAACTTATCTAATTCATTAACAATTTCTCTAGGAGTCATTTCATTATACATAAATTACCTTTTGGTATATATTATTTATTACATAATTTCTCTATAGTAAATATACTATTAGTATAAACACATATTTCTGAAGCTATAGATAATGATTTTTTAACTATTTTAGAAGCACTTAAATTTGTATTTTCTAATAAAGCTTTAGCAGAAGAAAAAGCATATAATCCTCCACTACCTATAGATATTAAATTATTTTCAGGTTGAATAACATCTCCATTACCAGTAATAATTAATGAATTATTAATATCAACAATAGCTAATAAAGCTTCTAACTTTCTTAAAATTTTATCTGTTCTTCAATCTTTAGCTAATTCAACAGCAGATTTAACTATATTACCCTGATATATTTCTAATTTTTTTTCAAAATAATCAAATAAGGTAAATGCATCAGCAGTGCTACCTGCAAATCCTGCTATAACTTTATTATTATACAATTTTCTTACTTTTTTAACATTACCCTTTATAATAGTATTTCCAAAAGTAGCTTGTCCATCTCCACCCATAACAACATAATTTTTTTTTCTTACACTCAATATTGTAGTCACAAAACACCTTTACATAATTATATAAAATATAAAATATAATTTTATTTTAATTTTAATAATAATTTTAATTTTTTCATAGCATTTTTTTCTAATTGTCTAATTCTTTCAGCTGAAATATTATAATAATTAGCTAATTTTTTTAAAGTTACTTTTTTTTTATTTAATCATCTTGATTTAATTATATGTTTACTTCTATTATCTAAATATATAAAAACTAATTTTAATTTTTTTAAAATATAACTCTTTCAATTTAAATATTCTAAATTATTTGTAAAATTAGAATATTTATCTAATAAATTTATATAAGAAAAAATATTTTTATTTAAAGAATCTTTATCATTATAAATATTTATATTAATATCTTTATAATACATTCTAGATTCCATTTCATAAATATCTTTTTTAGAAACTGATAATTTTTTAGATACTAAATTAATTTCTTTATTTGTAAATCAACCTATTTTTTTTTTAATTTTTCTTAAATTAAAAAATAATTTACGTTGTGATTTAGTTGTAGCAATTTTAACTATTCTTCAATTTTTTAATATAAATTCATGTATTTCTGCTTTTATTCAATAAATAGCAAAAGAAATTAATCTAACTTTAAATAAAGGATTAAATTTTTTAACAGCTTTAATTAAACCTATATTACCTTCTTGTATTAAATCTGAAATACATAATCCATATCCATAATAATTTTTAGCTATATTAACAACAAAACGTAAATTTAAAATAATTAATTTCTTAGCAAATTTAAAATCTTTTAAATAATAAAATTTACTTATTAATTTACATTCTTGATTTATAGATAAAATAGGAAATGAATTAACAATATATATATATGAATCTAAACTACCTAAATTAAATATATTAACATTACTAATAGCTATCATATAAATTCTCTTTAATAAAATTATTTATATTAATTAAATATAAAATTAATATTTAAAATAAAATTAAACTTTTAAAAATTTAATATAAAATAAATTCATATAAAATAAATTAAAATATTAAATTCAATAAAATTATTTAAATTAATTAAATAAAAAAAATATATAAATAAATATATATATATATTAATTTTATTATTTATAAAAATTTAATAATATAATTATATGATAATAAATATAAAATATATATAAATAAAAACATATTAAATATTAATTATAAAAAAATCAATTTATAAATATAAAATATGAAAATAATATCAGGAAAATATAAAGGTTACAAAATTAATATAATTAATAAAAAAATATTAAAACCTACTAATTCAATAACAAAAAAAACATTATTTGAATGACTAACACCATTTATAAAAAATAAAATATGTTTAGATTGTTTTGCAGGTACAGGTTCATTAAGTTTAGAATCATTATCAAGAAATGCTAAACATGTTACAATAATAGAAAAAAATTATAAAATAGCTAAATATATTAAAAAAAACTTTAAAAAAATAAAAAAAAAATATTTTAAATTAAAAATTAAAAATTCAATTTCATGAATTAAAAAACAAAAAAATATAAAATTTAATTTAATATTTATAGATCCACCATATAAAAAAAATTATATTAATAAAATTATAAAATTATTAGAAAAAAAAAAATTTAATTATAAAAATACATTTATTTATATAGAAACATATATAAAAAATAATATAATTAAAATACCAAAAACATGAATGTTATATAAAAAAAAACAAAATCATTCAACAAAATTTTTTTTATATATTAAAAAAAAAAATTAAATTTACTAATATAAAATTATTATTAAATAATATAATATAAAATTATAAAAAATAATAAATATTTTTTAATAAAAATATATAAAATATATAATCTTAAAATATTTTTATAAAATATATATATATTAAAATAATAATATATTAAATAAATTAAATTTTAAAAATAAAAAATTTAAAATAATTTATTAACTAATAAATTTATAAAAATTAATAAAAATATAATAAATATTATCTAAATAAATATATTAATTATTAAATATCAAAATATTAAATAAAAATAATTAATAATTTTATTATAAAATAAAATAATATATATAAAATTATAAATTATATAATTAAAAATTATTATAAAAATAATATAACATAAATATAATTTTAAAAATTAATAAATTAAAATGAAAAATTTTTTAAATAAAAAAAATTTTAATGAAAATAAATATAAAAATATTAAAATACCACCTTTTTCTACAGAAGCAGAACAATCTGTATTAGGAGGATTAATGTTAGACAATGAAAAATGAGAAAATATATATGAAATAATTAATTTTAATGATTTTTTTAACAAATCACACAAAATAATTTTTAATGAAATGCAAAAATTGTCAGAATCTTATAAACCTATAGATTTAATTACATTATCTGAATCATTAAAAAAAAATAAAAAATTAAATACAATAGGAGGATTTGAATATTTAGCAGAATTATCACAAAATATACCTAGTATATCTAATATAGATTACTATGCTGAAATAATAAAAGAAAAATCAATACTAAGAAAAATAATAAATATTTCAAATGAAATTATTATGCATAGTTTTAATCCACAAGGCAAAAATAGTAAAGATATAATAGATTTAGCTGAATCAAAAATATTTAAAATATCAGAAGAAAAATCAAATTGAGAAAATAAACCTCAAAATATAAAAAAAATAATTAAAATTACTAAAAAAAAAATAAAAAAACTATATAAAAATCCTAAAAAAAAAATAACTGGAATAAATACAGGATATATAGACTTAAATAAAAAAACATTTGGTTTTCAAAAATCAGATTTAATTATTATAGCTGCTAGACCTTCAATGGGTAAAACAACATTTGCTATGAATATATGTGAAAATATAGCAATGTCACAAAAAAAACCTATACTAATATTTAGTTTAGAAATGCCTTCAGAACAAATAATAATAAGAATAATATCATCACTATCTAGAGTTAATCAAAATAAAATAAAAACTGGTAAATTAAATAATGATGATTGAATAAGAATAATAAGTACAATAAAACTATTAGAAAAAAAAAAAAATATTTTTATAGATGATTCATGTAATCTAACACCTACAGATATAAGATCAAGAACAAGAAAAATTTACAGAGAAAATAAAGGATTAAGCTTAGTAATGATAGATTATTTACAATTAATGAAATCTTCAACATATTTAGATAACAGAACATTAGAAATTGCAGATATATCTAGATCATTAAAATTACTAGCTAAAGAACTTAAAATACCAATTATAGCATTATCACAATTAAATAGATCTTCAGAACAAAGAACTGATAAAAGACCAGTAAACTCAGATTTAAGAGAATCAGGTTCCATTGAACAAGATGCAGATTTAATAATTTTTATTTATAGAGATGAAGTATATAATGAAAATTCAGATATGAAAGGAATAGCAGAAATTATAATAGGTAAACAAAGAAATGGTCCTACAGGAACTATACATTTAATGTTTGATGGTAAAATATCAAGATTTGATAATTATACTTCAAAAAAATATAATTATTAAAATAAAAAATATATTATACAATTTTATGATAAAATTAAATTTATTATAAAAATAAATTAAATAAAATGGCTAGTAAGGGTATTAATAAAGTAATTTTAATTGGTAATTTAGGTCAAAATCCAGAAATAAGATACATGTCTAATGGAAATACAATTACTAATTTAAATATAGCTACATCAGATATATGAATAGATAAAAATACAGGAGAAAAAAAAGAAAAAACTGAATGACATAGAATTATTTTATTTGGAAAATTAGCTGAAATAGCATCAAAATATTTAACTAAAGGTTCACAAGTATATATTGAAGGTTCTTTACAAACAAGAAAATGACAAGATAAAAATGGTAATGAAAAATATATAACTGAAATAATAGTAAATATGAATGGAACTATGCAAATGTTAGGATATAAATATAAAAATAATAAAAAAATAAATAAAAATAATAAATATAAAAAAAAAAACAAAAAAAAAAATAAAAATAAATTAAATATTAAAGATAAATCTGAAGATATATCTATTGATTTTGATGATATCCCTTTTTAAAAATAAAATAAAATTATTATAATTAATAAATATATATTTCAAAATAAATTATAAAAAAAATGACAGAAATATTTACTAAATTATTTAATAAATTAATAAAAAAAATTAATATAAAAAATGGATCAATTATAAAAGGTAAAATAATTGATATTAAAAATAATAATGCTATTATAGATTCTGGATTAAAATCAGAATCATATATACCATTAGAAGAATTTAAAAATTATAAAGGAAAATTAAAAATCAAAATTAATGATAAAATAAAATTATTTATAGATAGCTTTGAATCAGGAAATGGAAAAACTATATTATCAAGAGAAAAAGCAAAAAAATATGAAACATGAAATAATTTAGAAAAATCATATACACAATCCATAATCATAAAAGGAATAATCACAGGAAGAGTTAAAGGAGGATTTACAGTTGATATTGATGGAATAAAATCATTTTTACCTGGATCATTAATAGATATAAAACCTATAAAAGATACATCAATGTTAGAAGGTAAATTACTAGATTTTAAAGTAATAAAATTAGATAAAAAAAATAATAATATAGTTTTATCTAGAAAAGCAGCAATTATTAATGATAACAATATAGAAAAAAAAAAATTACTTAAAAAAATTTATGAAGGATCAATAATTAAAGGTATAGTTAAAAATTTAACAGACTACGGAGCTTTTATAGACTTAGGAGGATTAGACGGATTATTACATATAACAGATATGTCATGAAAAAGAATAAAACATCCTAATGAAATATTAAAAATAGGAGAAAAAATTAAAATAAAAATAATAAAATTCGATAAAGAAAAAATAAGAGTTTCATTAGGGTTAAAACAATTAACTAAAGATCCTTGAAAAAACATAGAAATAAAATATCCTGTAAAAACAAAAATAAAAGGTAAAATTACTAATTTAACAGATTATGGATGTTTTATAGAAATAGAAGAAGGAATAGAAGGATTAGCACATATATCAGAAATAGATTGAATAAATAAAAATATTAATCCTTTTAAAATTTTTAATATAGGAGAAAAAATAAAAGCAATTATACTAAATATAGATATAATAAAAAGAAGAATATCATTAGGTATTAAACAATGTAAACCTAATCCATGAATTAAATTTTCTAAATTACATAAAAAAAATGATATTATAAAAGGAATAATTAAATCTATAACAGATTTTGGAATATTTATTGGTTTCAAAGAAGGTATAGACGGATTAATACACAGTTCAGATATTTCATGAAATATTAATAATGAAGAAAATATAAAACAAATATATAAAAAAGGCGATATTATTAAAACAAAAATATTACAAATAGATACTAAAAAAGAAAGAATATCTTTAGGTATAAAACAATTACAAAAAGATCCAATCAATAAATATAAATCATTTAATAAAGATAAAATTATAAAATCTAAAGTAGTTAATATAGAAAATAATTTTATAAAAGTTATTATAAATAATAATATAGAAGGATTAATAAATATTAAAAACAATAAAAATAAAAATTTAATAAAAAAAATTAAAATAAACAATTTAATAAAAACAAAATTTATAAAATTAGATAAAAAAAATAGAATAATAAATTTAAAAATAATTTTTAATAAAACAAAAATAAAATTTAAAAGAAAAATATTTAAAGAAAAAAATTGTTTTAACACAATGATTGAAGCATTTAAAAAAGCAAAATCTAAATAAAACCATTAAAAATAAAATATATAAAATCTAAATAATTTTTAAAATTATTAAAATAATTTATAGAATTTATAAATCTTTTTCTAAACAATGAAGCATATTTAATATTTTTAAAAATATAAATAATATGTTTAAAAATATTTAAAATATTAACATTATTATATTTATTTTGAAATATTATATAATAATATAATTTATAAAATATTCATATTATATATTTAGATATTTTATTTTTTTTAAAAAAAATACTTTGATTAAAATTTAATATATTTTGATATTTATATATATAATTATAATTACTAATAAATTTTTTAATAGCTAATAAAAATAATGGATTAAAATATACTCCTCTGCCAATCATAACACCATTAATATTATTTAATAAATGATTTTTTATATCAAATAAATTATTTATATTTCCATTAATAATAATATTTAAATGAGGTAAATCCTTTTTAAGTCTATAAACTATATTATAATTAACATCTAATTTAATTAAATTCAAATAAGTTGAACAATTATTTTTTAAAACATAACGAGCATGAATAATAAATTTTTTACAACTAGTATATAAAGAAATTTTACCTAAAAAATCTAATAAAAAATTATAAGAATATTTATATAATCCTAATCTATGTTTAATAGACAATTCTATATTTGAATAATTTACAGCATCTTTAATTGAATTTAAACAATTTATAATTATATTAATATCTTTCATTAAATAAACACCAAATTTACATTTTTTAGAATTTAAGGAAGGACAACCTATATTTAAATTAATTTCACTAAATTTAAAACAATTTATCAATTTTATACATTTATACAAATCTTTATAATTATTACTAATAAATTGAATTACACTATTATTAATATTAAATTGATTTAAAAATTTATAATAAAAATTAGTTTTATATAAAAAAGACGAAGTATGTATCATACCAATATAAATTTTAATTTTATTAATTAATAAATTATAAAAATAAACACTATGAGGATTAATATAATTTAATAAAGGTGCTATACATATATTTTCTTTATAAATTTTCATAATTAATTTTATTTTAAATAATTTATATATTTTATTCCATTCATATATTTAATTAAAACTTTTGGTATTTTTACTATACCTTTTTCTATTTGATGATTTTCTAATATAGCTATTAAAGTTCTACCTATTGCTAATCCAGAACCATTAATAATATGAACAAATATGTTTTTTTTTTTATTATTATTATAATATTTTATATTTATTCTTCTAGATTGAAAATCAGAAGTATTAGAACAAGAAGAAACTTCTAAAAATTTATTATTTACTGGTGATCAAAATTCTATATCATAAGTTTTACATGAACTAAAATTCATAAATTTAGTACATAATAAAACTTTTCTATATGGAATTTTAAGTAATCTTAAAATTTTTTCTGCATCATTAGTAAGTTCTTCTAAGGATAATAAAGATTTATTAGGATTAACAATTTGTATTAATTCAACTTTATCAAATTGATTTAATCTAAAAATACCTTTATTATTTTTACCATAAGAAATTGATTCAGATCTAAAACAAGGACTATTAGATACTAATTTTATTGGTAATTCATTTTCGTTTATTATCTTATTTTTAAATAAATTTATTAAAGATACTTCAGAAGTAGGTATTAATGCTAATTTTTCTTTATTAAGATCATTTTTTTTATATACATAAAATATATCATTTTTAAATTTAGGTAATTGTCCAGATCCATATAAAGAATCAATTTTAACTATATAAGGAACATATATTTCATTATATTTATTATTAAAGACATGATAATCAATCATAAATTGAGATATAGACCTATATAAAAGAGCCATAACATTTTTTATTACTACAAATGAAGATCCACTTAATGAAGCAGATTCATTAAAATTTATATAATCTTTATTTTTACAAAACTTAATATGATTTAATACATTAAAATTATTTTTTTTAATAACTCCTCAATAATAAATTATTTTATTATATTTTTTATTATTACCTATTGGTACATCTTTATTAGGTATATTAGGAATATTTAAAATATAATTATTTAATTTTAATAATAATATATTTAATTTTTTTTTTTTAAAAATAATATTTTCTTTAATTAATTTAATAAAAATTTTTAAATAAAAAATATTTAAATTTTTATTTTTATAAAATAAAACTCTTTTAGATAAAAAATTTCTTTTAAATTGAAAAAATTCAATTTCAAATTTAATTTTTTTATAATCATAATATATTTCTAATAATAATTTTAAATTAATTTTAGATATTCTACTTTTTATTTTTATTAAAAATTTATTAACATCACTAAGTAATAATTTTATATTTAACATTATAATTATATAATATTTAATAAATTAAAATATTTTTAGTATTATACTTTATATTAATTTAAAATATCAAATATAAAAAATATAATAAAATGAAAAAAATAGAAAAATTATTAATAATAGGATCAGGTCCATCAGGATACACAGCTGCTATATATGCAGCTAGAGCTAATTTAAAACCAATTTTAATAACTGGCATAAATGAAGGAGGACAAATAATAAAATCATATAAAATTGAAAATTGACCAGGTAATAAAAAAATAAATGGTTATAAATTAATTAAAAATATGAAAAAACAAGCATTAAAATTTAAAACAAAAATTATTAATGATTATATAAAAAAAGTAAATTTTAAAAAAAAACCATTTAAAATATATGGTAATAATAATATTTATTTTTCAAAAAGTATAATAATAGCTACTGGATGTAAATCTAAAATGTTAGGATTGCCTATAGAAAACAAATTATATGGTAAAGGAATATCAACATGTACAAGCTGTGATGGATATTTTTATAAAAATAAAATAGTAGCTATTATAGGAGGAGGAAATAATGCAATTGAAGAATCATTATTATTATGTAAATTTTCTAAAAAAATATTTTTAATACATAGAAAAAATACATTTACTGCTGATAAATATTTATTAAATAAATTAAAAAAACAAATAATTAAAAAAAAAATAATATTAATTAAAAATTATACTGTATATAATTTAAAACCAAAAAAAAATTTATTTATATTAAAAATAAAATCAAATATAAAAAATAAAAAAAAAAATATTTATATTAATGGATTATTTTTAGCTATTGGATATATTCCAAATAGTAAAATATTTAATAAATATATAAAATTAGATAAAAATAAATATATAATTATAAATTATAAAATTAATAAATATAAATCAATGACAAATATTGATGGAATTTTTTCATCAGGGGATGTTACAAATTGTAAATATAAACAAGCTATAATAGCTTCATCATCTGGATGTAAAGCTGCTTTAGATGTACAAAAATATTTAGAAAATATATAATTTAATTTATAAAAAATAATTTAAATTGAAAATAATATTATTATTTTTAAAAAAATATATGATAAAAGAAAATAATATTGAAATGAAAGGTATAATAATTGAAACATTACCTAATACAATGTTTAAAGTAAAATTAGAAAATAAATCTATAATTTTAGCTCATATATCAGGGAAAATGAGAAAAAATTATATAAGAATTCTTAATGGAGATAAAGTTATAGTACAAATTACACCATATGATTTAAAAAAAGGTAGAATAATATTTCGTAATAAAAAATAATATATTAAAATAGGAAATAAAATTGAACTTTAAAAAAAAAATAAAAACTAGAGAAGCTGCTCTACAAATAATATATTCAATAAAAATTTCTAAAAATAAAAATATAAAATCTAAAATACAAGAATTTAAATTAATAAATTTAAATATACTTAAAAATTTAGATTTTAAATATCTATATAAAATATTAAATGGTATAAATAATAATATAAAATATATTAATAAAATATTAAAATTAAATATAAAATCTAAAACTAGATATATAGGATACATAGAAAAATGTATATTATACATAGCAATATATGAAATAAAAAAAAACAAAAAATTACCATTAAAAGTTATAATTAATGAAAGTATTAAATTAACTAAAAAATTTGGATCTAAAAATGATTATAAATTAATAAATAGTATTTTACATAAAATTTGTTTTAAAAAAAAAAATCTATAATTTATTAATATAATAAATATATATTATTAAATTTAAAATATTATATAAAAAATTTTTATAAATTTAATTATATATATTTTATAATATAGGATAAAATATGTACTCAAAAAATTATTTCAATGAATTAAATAATAAAACCATAAATATATATTCAAAATTATTAAATAATAGAATAATTTTTTTAACTGGATATATTGAAAATAATATGTCAAATTTAATAATTTCTCAATTATTATATTTAGAATCTATAAATAATAAAAAAGATATATTTTTATATATTAATTCTCAAGGTGGTTTAGTAAATTCAGGAATGTCAATATATGATACAATGAAATTTATTAAACCAGATGTAAATACTATATGTATAGGACAAGCATATTCTATGGCTGCATTATTATTATGCTCTGGAAAAAAAAAAAAAAGATTTAGTTTACCTAATTCTAGTATTATGATTCATCAACCTTTAGGACAATTTAAAGGTCAAGCTACAGAAATAAAAATTCAAACAAATGAAATATTAAAAATTAAAAAAAAAATTATTTATTTAATTTCCAAAAATACAGGTAAAAAAATAAAAAAAATAACTAAAGATACAGAAAGAGATAAATTTTTTAATACCAAAGAAGCATTAAATTATGGATTAATAGATAAAATTATAAAAAAAAGAAATTAATTAAATAATTTATTTTAAAATGAAAAATATTATAAATAATAAAATTATATTAAAAAAAAAAAATTTTTTAAATATTAAAAAATATAAACCTAAATATTTAAAAAAAAAACTAGATAAATATGTTATAGGACATAATGAAACTAAAAAAAAAATATCTGTATCAATATATAATCATTATAAAATAATTAACGAAAAAATAAATAATAATATATCAATTAATTATAATAAATCTAATATATTATTAATAGGTCCTACAGGAACTGGAAAAACATTAATAATAAAAACTATATGTAAAATATTAAATATACCTATGGTTATTACTGATGCAACTACTTTAACACAAGCTGGATATGTAGGAGACGATGTAGAAAATATATTACTAAGATTATTACAAAAATGTCAATTCAATATTAATAAAGCAAAATATGGAATAATATATATAGATGAAATAGATAAAATATCTAAAAAAACTAATAATATTTCCATAACTAGAGATGTATCAGGTGAAGGAGTACAACAATCTTTATTAAAAATTATTGAAGGTACAATATCTTCAGTACCAATTTATGGAGGTAGAAAACATCCACAACAACAATGTATACAAATAAATACTGAAAATATATTATTTATATGTGGTGGTACATTTAATGGAATAAATTCAATTATAAAAAAAAGAATTAATAGAAATAATACAATTGGATTTAATTCAAAAAATATAATAAAAAAAAATAAAAATAATTTAATAGAATATAAAGATTTAATAAAATTTGGTTTTATTCCTGAATTTGTAAGTAGATTTTCTATAATTAGTAAATTAAATAAATTAAATAAAAAAAATTTAAAAGATATACTTATAAAACCTAAAAATTCAATAATAAATTATTATAAATTATTATTTAAATTAGAAAATATTAAAATTATTTTTAAAAAAAGTGCATTAAAAATAATAGTTAAAAAATCTATTAAAAAAAATATAGGAGCTAGATCATTAAAAAATACTATAGATAAAATATTATTAAACACAATGTATAATATTGATTGTATAAAAGAAAAAATTATTATTAATAAAAAATTTATAGAAAATCAAAATTAAAATAATATATTAAATTTATAAAAAATATTTTAATAATTAATTTAATAATTAATAAAAATTTAAATTTTATAATAATGAAAGAAAATAAAAAAAAAAATTATAAATATCATAATGATATTAAAAAAAAAAAAATAAAATATAAAATACCTATTTTACCTTTAAGAGATATAGTTATATATCCTGAAATGATAGTTCCATTATTTATAGGTAGAAAAAAATCTATATTATCTTTAGAATTAGCTATGAAACAAAATAAAAAAATTATGTTAATAGCACAAAAAAATTCTAATAAAGAAAATCCTAATATAAAAGATTTATTCAAAATAGGAATTTTATCAAATATATTACAAATACTAAAATTACCTGATGGTACAATAAAAATATTAATAGAAGGAATATATAGAGCTAAAATAAAAAAAATAGAAAAAAAAAATAAATGTTTAATAGCATCAATTAAAAAATTTAATATAAAACAAAAAAATAATAAAAAACACAAAATATTAATTAAAGTTATTATTAATCAATTCGAAAAATATATTAAATTAAATAAAAAAATACCACAAGAAATATTAAATTCTTTAAATAATATAAATAATTCAATTAAATTAACTGATACTATAGCATTACATTTACCATTAAAATTACATAAAAAACAATATATTTTAGAAATAAAAAATATAAATAAAAAAATAAAATATTTAATGTTAATAATAGAATCAGAAATAAATATATTAAAAATAGAAAAAAAAATAAGGAATAAAATTAAAAATCAAATGGAAAAAAATCAAAAAGAATATTATTTAAATGAACAAATTAAAGCAATACAAAAAGAATTATATAATATAAATAATACTAATAATGAATATGAAATTATAAAAAATAAAATAACTAAATATAAAATACCTAAAAAAATAAAATTAAAAATTAAATCAGAATTACAAAAATTCAAAATGATGCCACCTATGTCATCAGAAGCTACAGTTTCTAGAACATATATAGATTGAATTTTAGAAATACCATGATATAAAAAAACAAGAATAAAAAAAAATTTAATATTATCTAAAAAAATATTAGATAAAGAACATTATGGTTTAAAACATATTAAAGAAAGAATATTAGAATATTTAGCCACACAACATAGATCTAATAAAATTAAAGGACCAATATTATGTTTTATAGGCCCTCCAGGTACAGGAAAAACTTCATTAGGTAAATCTATAGCAAAAGCTACAGGAAGAAAATATACAAAAATATCATTAGGAGGTATAAGAGATGAAGCAGAAATTAGAGGTCATAGAAAAACATATATAGGATCAATGCCAGGAAAAATAATACAAAAAATTATAAAAACTAAAGTTAAAAATCCTTTATTTTTATTAGATGAAATAGATAAATTATCTAATGATTTAAGAAATGATCCTTCATCAGCATTATTAGAAGTATTAGATCCAGAACAAAACAAATATTTTAATGATAATTATATAGAAATAGACTATGATTTATCAAATATAATGTTTATAGCAACTGCAAATTCTATAAATAATATATCTTTACCATTATTAGATAGAATGGAAATAATTAAAATATCTGGATATACAGAAAATGAAAAAATAAATATATCAAAAAAATATTTAATACCTAAACAAATAAAAAATAATTCTTTAAAAAAAAATGAAATAAAAATAAATAACGAATCAATTATTAAAATAATAAGATATTATACTAAAGAATCAGGTGTAAGAGGATTAGAAAGAGAAATATCTAAAATATGTAGAAAAACAATAAAATTAATATTATTAAAAAAAAATAAAAATAAAATAATAAAAATAACAAAAAATAATATAAAAAATTATTTAGGTATAAAAAAATTTAACTTTAAAAAATCTAATAAAAATAATAAAATTGGACAAGTTAATGGATTAGCATGAACTGAAGTAGGTGGAGATTTATTAATTATAGAATCTAAATCTATTAATGGAAAAGGTAAATTAATTTATACTGGACTATTGGGTAAAATAATGCAAGAATCAATACAAGCATCTTTAACAGTAGTAAGATCTTTAACAAAAAAATTAAATATAAAAAAAAACTTTTATTTTACAAAAGATATTCATGTACATATTCCTGAAGGAGCAATTCCTAAAGATGGCCCTAGTGCAGGAATGGCTATATGTATATCATTAATATCAACATTAACAAAAAATCCTATAAAATCACATATAGCTATGACTGGAGAAATAACATTAAATGGAGAAATATTAGCAATAGGGGGTTTAAAAGAAAAATTATTAGCTGCATTAAGAGGAGGAATAAAAAAAGTTATAATTCCATACGAAAACAAAAGAAACTTAAAAGAAATAAATAAAAAAATCATAAAAAAAATTAAAATATATAATGTTAAAAATATTAAACAAGCATTAAAAATATCATTAAAAACAAATCCTTTTAAACAAAAAAAACAAATATTAATTTAAATTACACGCTCTACAGGATTTGAACCTGTGACCTACAGCTTAGAAGGCTGTTGCTCTATCCAACTGAGCTAAGAGCGCTATTTGTAATATACTAAAATATTAATTTTAAAATGTCAAATAATGTATAAAAATAAAATACTTTCTGGACTTAATTATTTAAAACATACAAAAAATAAAATAAAAAAAAAAATTAATAAATATATAAAAAATAAAAAAAAAATACCATTAATTTATATTATATATATAGGAAAAAATAAACCATCTAAAATATATATTAAAAATAAATGTTTAAATTTAAAATATGTAGGAATAAAATATAAAATTATAAAATTTAAAAAAAATATTAAAGAAATTAAACTTATAAAATTTATAAAAAAAATTAACAAAAATAAAAAGATTGATTGTATATTATTACAATTACCATTACCTAAAAAACTAAATTACATAAAAATAATAAACAATATAAATCCACTTAAAGATGTAGATGGACTACATTATTTTAATATAGGAAAATTATGTCAAGGTAAACCATATATAAGATCATGTACATCATATGGTATTATAAAATTATTAAAATTATATAAAATAAACTTAACAAATCTTAATATAGTTATAATTAATTCATCTAATTTAATTGGAAAACCAATAAATATGGAATTATTAAATTATAAATGTACAATTACAATTACTAATAACAAAATTAAAAATATAAAAAAACATATTAAAAATGCAGATATATTAATAACAGCAATAGGTAAATATAATATTATACCAATTAAATGAATAAAAAATAATTCTATAATAATAGATATAGGAATAAATAAAAAAAATAATAAAAAAATAATAGGAGATATAAATTTTAAATTAGCTATAAAAAAAGTAAAATATATTACTCCAGTTCCAGGAGGAATAGGCCCAATGACAATTTCAATATTATTAAAAAATATAATTAAAATATATAAAATTAATAATAATCTTTAATAATTAATTCATAAAAAATCATTCAGTTATAAAATTTTTTTTATCTTTTAAATAAATATTTAATTTATATAATTTATTACGATAATAATCAGCTTTTATTCAATTATTATTTTTACGAGCTATATTTCTATAATATATAAAATAATTTATTTTTTTTAATAAATTAAAATAATTTTTTTTATTATAAAAATATTTACCACTTAAAAAATATTTAACATTATATTGCAATAAACCTAAAAAACTAGCAAAAAATTTCATTTTTATACCAAATTTACTAGCTAATATAAAATTTTTTTCTTTAAATTTATTAATTTCAAATAACATTAAAAACAATAATTTTTGAATACCTAAAATATTTAAATCATCATTCATATAACATAAAAAAATATTATCAAATTCCTTAAATAAAATTAAATCATTTTTATTAAAATTTAAATTTAAATTTAAACCATATAAACCTAAATATAATTTTTTAATAGCTATTTTAGATAAATTTAATTTTTCAATATCAAAATATAAATTCCTTCTATAATGAACTGACATTAAATAATACTTAATTACATCTGGAAAATATTTAATTAACATTTTATTTAATAAAAAAACATTATTATCAGTTTTAGATAATTTTTTATTATTACTAATAACTAATCCAGTATGAATTCAATATTTTATAAAATAATTAAAACCAAATAAACATTTAGATTGAATTAATTCATTTTCATGATGAGGAAAAATTAAATCAGATCCACCTCCATGTATATCTATAGTATTACATAAATATTTATTACTTATTACCGAACATTCTATGTGTCATCCTGGTCTTCCTAATCCCCAAGGTGAATTTCATCCATAATAATCATATTTTTTATTAACTTTTCATAAAACAAAATCATTTTCTTTTATTTTCAATAATCTCTTTTTAAAAAAAAAACTTTTAAATATTTTATAAAAATTTTCATAAGAAAATAAAACATCACCATTATTAGAAATATAAGCATAATTATATTTTATTAATTTAATTATAGACAATATTATATATTTAATATTATCAGTTATTTTAGGTTCTAAATTAGGATTTAATAAACCTAATTTTGAAAAATCATTATACATTAAATTAATCATTTTTGATGATAAATTTTTTAAAGAAATATTTTTTTTTAAAGATTTATTTATTAATTTATTATCAATATCTGTTATATTTCTTATATAAGTACAACTATAACCTAAATATTTTAAATATCTTACTAAAATATCAAAAAAATAAAATGTTCTACTATGTCCTATATGACAATAATCAGAAATTGTTACACCACAAACATATATATTTACTTTATTATCTAAAATAGAATTAAAAATTTCTTTTTTTTTAGTAATAGTATTAAATATTTTTAACATAATAATAAATATAAAAATTATAAATTGTTAATATAATAAATAAATGATATCATTATAAATTTAAAAATTTAAAAATTAATTAATAAAATGATTTTAAAATATTTATTAAATATAAATAAAAACATTATTTATAATTTTATAAAAAATAAAATAATAAATAAAATAAAACAAATAAAAAACAATATTATATTAATATTATTACTATTACAAATAATAATTATTTTTTTATTTCTAATAATATATAATATATTTATATTATATATAATACATAAAATTTATAATATAAAATATATATTTTATTTAATAAAAAAAATTATATATATAAACATATTATTAATAATATTAACAAAAATATTTCTAATATATAATATAATAAAAATTAAAAATTTTATAAAAAAAATAATTAATATTTTTATAAATATATAATATTATAATATTTAACATAAATAAAAAATAAAATATAAAATTTATAAGCCGGATTCTGTTTGTTTTAAAAAAAAAACAAGACAATCATTAATCTAGATTAATAATTACTTATTAACTCAAGCAGCTTACCATGATATTAAATATATATATATAGACAATATATTGTTTTATTTATTTTTATCTTAAAAATAATATAAATATATTAATATCTAATTTAGCTTTGCTCCTAATGGAGTTTACACATATATTATATTACTATAATATATAGTATATTCTTACATATACTTTTTCACCCTTACCATTAAATATTAAATGGCGGTTATTTTCTGTTGCACTATCATAAAATATTTAAAATATTTTTCCAGATGTTATCTGGCATTATGTCTTATGGAGTCCGGACTTTCCTCTATTTATAAATAATTTAATAGCGATTGTCAAATTTAATAATTTTATTTTTTATATTTAAATAAATTATTATATTTTTTAAATTTAATATTTATATTATAACTATAAAAATTTAAATATCTAGTAAAAAAATTAATTAAATATTTTTTATAAGATATATTTATATTATTAATTTTTTTACAATGAATAATTATAGTAAAAGGATTATAATTACCTATATGTGCATATTTAAAATTAATTAAATTTTGAAAATTATTATTTTCATTAAAATTATTTATAGCTAATTTTAAAATTTTATTAATTTTAGAAGTACTAATTTTATTTAAAAATATATTATTATATTTTATATTAACTAATTTTAATAAATTAAATATAAATTTTTTATTTAAATTAATAGCACATATAAAATATATAAATATATTTTTTAAAAAACCATATTTTCTTTTAATATATTTATAATATTTATATTTAAATATACTATTTAATTTTTCACACTTATTAAAAATAATAAATAAAATTTTACCTTTTGATAATAATAATTTAATACAAGATAAATCATAATCAGTTAAACCATCATTAATATCAACTAAAAAAAAAACTACTTTAAAAAAAACTATTTTTTTTAAAAATTTAGATAAAGTATAATATTTATCAAAATATTTTTTACTAATTCCAGGAGAATCAGAAATTAAAAAATTAATATTATTAATAAAAAAATTATAAAAAATAAAACTTTTAGTAGTATTTCTATATTTAGAAACAAAAGAACAATTATTATCACAAATACTATTTAATAAAGTTGACTTACCAACATTAGTTTTTCCTAAAATTATAATCTTTATATTATTAATATTTATATTTAAATTAACATTATTAATATATTTAATATTATTATTAAAATATAATTTTTTTATTTCATAATAATCTTCAAAATTAATACAAAATTTTAACAAATATTTAAAAAATGTAATATTATTATTAAATTTTTTAATTAAAATATCATAAAAACTATTTAATAAATTTAATATACTTTTTTTGTTAAAAATAGAAATTGAAATTATATTTTTTATACCTAAAGAATAATATTTATATATATAATATTTTTTATCTAAATTATTTAATAAATCTAATTTATTTAAAATTAAAATTATATTATTAGTATATTTTTTTATTATATTTTTATAAAAATAAATATCTTCATCTAATAATGATGAAGATAAATCTATTAATAAACATACTAAATCTGAATTAATAATATTAAAAATAAATTTATTATATAACTTTAAATATAAATTACTTTTTTTATTACTTTTTAATAAAGACCTATTTAAATAGATATTATCTATAATAATAAAATATTTATCTTTAAAATATTTAATTAAATAATTAAAATCAAATATATTATTTTTTCATAAATAATTATTTTTTTCTAATAAAGTTTTAAATAAACTAGTTTTTCCAACCTTAGTTCTTCCTACAAAAGATATAGTAAACATAAAAATATATTAAAATAATTAATTAATTTTAAAAAAATTACTTATAATATTTATAATATTTTTCTTAATAGAAACATTATATTTATTATTTAAATATAAATCTTTAATTGTAATAATATTATTACTAATTTCTTTTTTTCCTATAATTATTAAAATTTTACAATTTAATTTTAAAACTTTTAAAATAACTTTATTTAAATTTTTATATTTAAAATAATCATTATAAATATTTAAAAAAAACAAATCAGAATTTAAAATTTTTTCAATTATATTAAAACCTAATAATTTAGTTTTTTCATTATAATAAGATATAATATATATATCAATTTTTTTATTTAAATTATTTAATTTTTTTTTTTCTTTTAAAAGTAAAATTAATCTATCTAATCCTATTGCTAAACCTACAGAAGGTATATTAATTTTAGATAAATTTTTTATTAAATTATCATATCTACCACCTGCACAAATTGCATTTTGTGAATATCATGGTTTATATTTTCATTCAAATACAAAATCATTATAATAATTTAAACCTCTAAATAAATTTCTATTAATTTTAAAATTAATATTAAATTTATATAAAAATTTACATAATTTATTAAAATTACATAAAGATTTTTTATTTAAAAAATTAATTATACTAGGAAAATTTTTTAAAAAATTAATATAATCTTTATTATTACTATCTATTATTCTAAAAATATTAAAATCAATTTTATCTATTTTAATATTATTAATATAATAATCTTTTTTTTTTAATAAAATATTTAAATTATTAATATAATTTTTTCTATCATTTAATGTACCAATAGAATTAATTTCTAAAACTAATAAATTATTAATATCTAAAATATTTCATAATCTATTAACTATTAATATTAATTCTAAACTTGAACTTATATTACTATTACCTAATATTTCTAATCCTATTTGATTAAATTGTCTTAATCTACCTTTTTGTGGTTTTTCATATCTAAACATAGGACCTATATATCAAAATTTTTTTAAAAAATTATTAAATAATTTATTTTGCAAAAACATTCTAACACAACTCATAGTACCTTCTGGTCTTAAACTAATATTTAAACCATTTTTATCATTAAAAGAATACATTTGATTTAAAAATAAACTACTATTTTCTTTATAAAAATTTTTATTATATAAAAAACTATTTTCTAATACCGGAAATCTTATTTCACTAAATGAATAACTATTAATTAATTTTTTAAATTTTTTTTCTACATATTGATATAAAAAAATATCATTAGGAATATAATCTTTCATTCCTTTAATAGATTTAATTTTTAATAATTTCACAATTATAATTTTAAAAATTATTTTTAATATATAATATTAATTATTATATATTAAAATTTATAATATTAAAATATTTAATAATATATAATAATATATTAATATTATTTAAAAAAATAAACATATATATGATATTAAATATAATATATATATATAAAATATTAAATTTATATAATGAATAAAAATATTATCGCTATAGAAACTTCTACAGAATTATGTTCTATTTCTATATATTATAAAAATAATATTTATAATAAATATAAATATACAAAATTAAAAAATAGTAAATATGTATTAATATTAATATCAAAATTAATAAATAAAAAAAAAATAAAATTAAATAATATAGATATTATAGCCTTTAATAAAGGACCAGGAAGTATTATAGGAATAAGAATAGCATATATAATATCTAAAATATTTAATTTTAAATATAAAAATATAAAAATTATTAAAATTAATACATCATTAATAATATCAGAAAATTATTTCTTAAAAAATAATAAAAATAAAAACATAAATATAATTATTTATAATAATATAAATAATATATATAATTATATTTTTAAAAAAAATAAAATAATATATAAAAATAAAATATCATTAAATAAATTTAATTTATATATTAAAAATATAAATAAAAAAATTAAATTAATAGTTAATAAATATCAAACAAAAAAAAAAATATTAAATATAATAAAAATATTTAAAATAAAAAATATAAAAAATATTAAAATAATTTATCCTAAATCTAAATATATTATATATATATTAAAAAAATTATTTATTTAAAAATTCATTTATAATATTTATCTCATTTAATTTTTCTCATGAAAATTCTTCTCTACCAAAATGACCATATGATGCAGTATTTAAATATATAGGCTTTAATAAATCTAATTTTTTAATTATGCTACCAGGTCTTAAATCAAAAATATAATTAATTAAATTTTTAATTTTATAAATAGAAATTTTTTCAGTACCAAAGGTTTCTACCATAATTGAAATAGGTTTAGAAATACCTATTGCATATGAAATTTGTATTTCACATTTATCTGCTAACCCAGATGCTACTATATTTTTAGCTATATATCTAGCCATATAAGAACCTGATCTATCAACTTTAGAAGGATCTTTTCCTGAAAATGCTCCACCACCATGTCTAGACATACCTCCATATGTATCTACAATTATTTTTCTACCAGTTAAACCACAATCACCTAAAGGTCCACCTATAATAAATCTACCTGTAGGATTTATATAATATTTAGTATTTTTATTTAATCATTTTTTAGGAAAAACTTTAAAAATAATATCTTCCATAACTGATTCTTTAATATCTTTATATTTAATATCATAAGAATGTTGAGTAGAAAATACAATAGTATCTACACCTATAACTTTATTATTATAATATAATAAAGAAACTTGACTTTTAGCATCAGGACGTAATCATTTTAAAATATCATTTTTTCTTAAATAAGATTGTCTTAACATAAGTCTATTAGCATAAAATATAGGTGCAGGCATAAAAACTTCAGTTTCATTAGTTGCAAAACCAAACATTAAACCTTGATCACCAGCACCTTGATCTATTAATTTTCCTTTATTTAAACCTAATCTTATATCTTCAGATTGATTACCTATAATATTAAGTATAGAACAAGTATTAGCATCAAATCCTAAATTTAAATCTATATAACCTATATTTCTTATAGTATTTCTAATAACATAATCTATATCTATATAAGCTGAAGTATTTATTTCACCTCCTACAATTACCATTCCAGATTTTATATAAGTTTCACAAGCAACTTTAGCTAATTTATCTTTAATAATTATATTATCTAATATTGCATCTGATATTTGATCAGCTATTTTATCAGGATGTCCTTCAGAAACAGATTCTGAAGTAAAAATATAATAATTCATTATATATATTTACCATATTAAAAATTAATAAAATAAATTTTAAATTTAATTTTAAAATAATTATTATTATAATTTATAAAAAAAAATAATTAAATATATTTTACAATTAAATAATAATTAATATATTAAATAATAATTAAAATAATAAAACTAAAAACTAATATAATAAATAATAATAATTAACTAAAAATAAAAAATATACAAAATAAAATTATAAATATAAAACAATAATATATATTTATAAATTAAAATAATTAAAAATTATATTAAAATATTAATATAAATAATATAAAAATTAATAAAATATTTTTAATAAAAATAAATATTTAATAATTTTATTTAATAAAAATATTATATACAAAATATAAAAAAATAAAATATGAAATTAGATAAAAAAATATTTAAATTAATAAATTTAGAAAAAAAAAGACAAAAAAATACTATAAACTTAATAGCATCAGAAAATTATGTAAGTAACAATATATTAAAAGCTCAAGGATCATGTTTAACTAATAAATATGCAGAAGGATATTATAAAAAAAGATACTATGGAGGGTGTAAATATATTGATAAAATAGAAAAAATAGCTATAAAAAGAGCAAAAAAATTATTCAATGCTGATTATGTAAATGTACAACCACATTCTGGGACACAAGCAAATTTAGCAGCATATAATGCCATTTTAAGACCTGGAGATACAATATTAGGAATGAAATTAACGCATGGAGGACATATTACTCATGGATCTAAAATAAATATATCAGGAAAAATATACAATTCAATTTCATATGGATTAAATAAAAAAGAAAATATAAATTATAATAAAATTAAAAAATTAGCTATTAAACATAAACCTAAATTAATAATAGCAGGATTTTCTTCTTTTTCTAAAATATGTAATTGAAAAAAATTTAAAAAAATTTCAAATATAAATAATAGTTACTTATTAATAGATATGTCACATATATCGGGGTTAGTTGCAGCAAAATTATATCCTAATCCTTTAAAATATGCACATATAGTAACATCTACAACACATAAAACATTAGCAGGACCAAGAGGAGGAATTATTTTATCAAATACTAAAAATAATAATTTATATAAAAAAATTGATAAATCAATTTTTCCACAAACTCAAGGAGGTCCTTTAATGCATATTATAGCAGCTAAAGCTATATGTTTTAAAGAAGCATTAAATAAAAAATTTATAAAATATCAAAAACAAATATTAAAAAATTCAAAATCTATGGTTAATGAATTTATAAAAAATAATTTTAAAATAATTTCTAATTGCACAGAAACTCATTTATTTTTAATAAATTTAAAAAATAAAAATATATCAGGTAATTTAGCAGAAAAAATTTTAAATAAAGCTAACATTATTGTAAATAAAAATTATATTCCAGATGATAAAAAAAAATCTTTTATAACATCTGGAATTAGAATAGGAACATCAGCAATAACTAAAAGAGGAATAAAACAAAAAACTTCATCATATATAGCTAAATTAATATGTAATATATTAAATAATATTAAAAATAAAAAAAATATATACAAAACTAAACAAAAAATTAAAAATATATGTAAAAAATTTCCTATATAAAATTATTTAGTTAAATTATTAAAAAATCTCTTAACTTTTGAAAAAAAATTTTTAGATTTAGGATTATTAATTTTTTTTTTATTATTATTTAAACTTAATCCTAAATTATATAATAATTTTTTTTGATATTTATCTAAATTAATAGGAGTTTCTACATAAACTTTACATAACAAATCACCCCAAATACTATTTTTAAAAGATTTTATCCCTCTATTTTTTATTCTAAATAATTTACCTGTTTGAGTTTCAGAAGGTATTTTTAATATTACATTTCCTAATAATGTAGGTACTTCAATTTTACCTCCTAAAGCAGCTAAAGAAAAATTTATGGGAATTTCACAGTATAAATTATTTCCATCTCTAATAAAAATATTATGTTTTTTGATTTTTATACATATATATAAATCACCTGGATTTTTTCCAAAATTTCCACAATTACCTTTACCTAATAAACGCAATTTATCACCATCATTAATACCAGCAGGTATCTTAATTATAATATTTTTAGTAATTTTTTCTATACCTTCACCTTTACAAATATAACAAGGATTATCTATTTTATAACATTCTCCATTACAATTAGGACAAGTCTGTTGAATTGTAAAAAATCCTTGTTTAATATTTAAATTTCCAGATCCTTTACATACATTACATATATTTTTTTTAAAACCTGTTCTACAACCTGTCCCATAACATAAACTACATTTTTGTATGACATTAATTTTTATTTTTTTTGAAATATTATTTAAAACATCTTCTAAAGTTAAATATAAATCATATTTAATATCAGAACCTTTAACAGATGATTTATTATTTTTTTTATTACCAAAAATATCTCCAAAAACATCTCCAAAAATATCTCCAAAATCAGTTGAAGTTGTAAATTCAGATGAAAAACCATCTTCTGATGAATTATAATTATTAAACGCTGAATGTCCATATTGGTCGTACATAGAACGTTTTTTATTATCACTTAAAATTTCATAAGCTTCTTTAACTTCTTTAAATTTTTCTTCATAATATTTATTTCCTTTATTTCTATCTGGATGATACTTAATAGCTAATTTTCTATAAGCCTTTTTAATATCAATATTATTAGAATTTCTAGAAATACCTAAAATTTTATAATAATCTTTTTTTTCCATATATACCTTTATAAAATAATATTATAAAATTATTTTTTATTATTTTTATTAATTTCTTCATATTCACCATCAACTATAGAATCATTTTTATTTTCATTAATATTATTATTTTCAAATTTAACAAATTTACTAGAAAATTGAATAATTTCTTGCATACAATTATCTATATCCAATTTATTATCATTTTTACATAAATCTTCTAATTTAGTTAATAAAGATTCTATTTTATTTTTATCTTCTAATGAAATTTTATCTTTAACTTTATTAATTTGTTTTTTAGTAGTGTGAATTAAATGATCTGCTTGATTTTTAGTTTGAACTAATTCTTCAAATTTGCTATCAATTTCAGAATTTAATTCTGCATCTTGAATCATTTTTTTAATTTCTTCTTCATTTAATCCTGAAGAAGCTTTTATAGTAATTTTTTGTTCTTTACCACTATTTTTATCTTTAGCAGAAACATGTAAAATACCATCTACATCTATATCAAATGTAACTTCAATTTGAGGAATACCTCTTAAAGCAGGTTGTATACCATCTAAATTAAATTGACCTAAAGATTTATTATCTTTAGCTCTCTTACGTTCACCTTGTAATATATGTACAGTAACAGCAGATTGATTATCTTCTGCAGTAGAAAAAATTTGACTATGTTTAGTTGGAATAGTAGTATTTTTATTTATTAATATAGTCATAATTCCACCCATTGTTTCTATACCTAATGATAAAGGAGTAACATCTAACAATAATACATCTTTAACATCACCAGATAAAACTCCTCCTTGTACTGCAGCCCCAATAGCTACTGCTTCATCAGGATTAACATCTTTTTTAGGAACTTTTCCAAAAAAATCTGCTACTTTTTTCTGAACCATTGGCATTCTTGTTTGACCACCAACTAATATAACTTCATTAATTTTATCTATATCTAATTTAGCATCTTTTAATGCTATTTTAACAGGATTTATAGATTTTATAATTAAATCTTCAACTAATGATTCTAATTTAGCTCTAGTTAATTTAATATTTAAATGTTTAGGACCTAATTTATCAGCTGTAATATAAGGTAAATTAATTTCAGTTTGTTTAGAAGAAGATAATTCAATTTTAGCTTGTTCTGCTGAATCTTTTAATCTCTGCATAGCTAAAGAATCATTAAATAAATCTATATTATGATCTTTTTTAAATTCTGATACTAAATAATTAATTATTTTACTATCAAAATCTTCACCACCTAAATGTGTATCACCATTAGTAGATAAAACTTCAAATGTTTTTTCACCATCTAAATTATCAATTTCAATTATTGAAATATCAAATGTACCACCACCTAAATCATACACAGCTATTATATTATTAGATTTTAATTTATCTAATCCATATGCTAAAGCCGCTGCAGTAGGTTCATTTATTATTCTTTTTACTTTTAAACCTGCTATTTTTCCTGCATCTTTAGTAGCTTGACGCTGTATATCATTAAAATAAGCAGGTACTGTTATTACAGCTTCATTAACAGTAGTACCTAAATAATCTTCAGCTGTTTTTTTCATTTTTTTTAATATTTCTGCTGAAATTTGAGGAGGAGCTATTTTTTTATTATTAACTTCTATTCAAGCATCACCATTTTTAGAAGAAACAATTTTATAAGGCATTATATTTACATCTTTTTGTATTTCACTATCAATATATTTACGACCTATAAGTCTCTTAATAGCAAAAAAAGTATTTTTAGGATTAGTAATAGCTTGTCTTTTAGCTGGTTGTCCTACTAAAATTTCATTATCTTGAGTATAAGCTATAATAGAAGGTGTAGTACGATCTCCTTCAGAATTTTCTATTACTTTAGCTTTATTACCTTCCATTACTGCCACACAAGAATTAGTAGTACCTAAATCTATACCTATAATTTTACTCATATTAATAAATCTCCAAAAAAAAATATACATATATATATATGTATATATGTACATAAATAACAATATCAATAAATAAATAAAAATAAATTTCAAAATTAATTAATTTAAATTTATTTATTATGTAATATATATATATATATATATAATTAATGATTTTTATATTAAAATAAAATTATAAAATAAAATATTTATTAAAAATAATAAAAAATAAAAATGAAAGATAATAAAATAAATTATAAAAATACAATTAATTTACCAAAATTAAATTTTCCTATGAAAGCTAATTTAATACAAAATGAACCTAAAATAATAAAAAAATGAAAAAAATATAATATATATAAATTAGTAAAAAAAAATAAAAAAAAAAAATTTATAATTCATGATGGTCCTCCTTATGCTAATGGAAAAATTCATTTAGGACATGCATTAAATAAAATTATTAAAGATATAATTTTAAAATATAAAATATTAATGAATTATAATATAATTTATAAACCAGGATGAGATTGTCATGGATTACCAATAGAATTAGAAATACAAAAAAAGAATAAAATAAAATTAAACTCAAAAAAAGATATAAATAAATTTAAAAAAAATTGTTATAATTATGCTCAAAAACAAATAAATATACAAAAAAAAGAATTTATTAGATTAGGTATAATAGCAGATTGAAAAAATTACTATAAAACAATGAATTATTCTACTATATCTAAAACTATATTAGTTTTAAGAAAATTATTAAAATTAAATTATCTAAAAAGAAAAAAAAAACCTATAAATTGATGTATAAATTGTAAATCATCACTATCAGATGCAGAAATAGAATATAAATATAAAATATCAAATACAATATATATATTATTTAAATTATATAAAAAAAATAATTTTTTAAAATATTTAAATATTAAAAATTATAAAAAATATAAAAAAATTAATTTAATTATATGAACTACAACACCTTGAACTATACCTGCAAATTGTGCTTTATCAATAAATCCTAATTATAAATATATATTAATCAAACATAATAAAAATATATTAGTTATTATTAAAAATAAAGCAAAAAATTTCTGTAATAAATTAAATATAAAATATAAAAAAATTAAAATTATAAAAGGAATTATATTAAATAAAAATAAAGTATATCATCCTATATCTAAAAAAAAAAAATTAATAATATTAAATACATATATTAATCATAATATAGGAACTGGAATAATACATTTAGCTTCAAAACATGGAGAAGAAGATTATAATATATGCAAAATAAATAAAATTAAAGGTAATAATATTATAAATAAAAATGGAAAATTTAATAAATATAAATATATAAAAAATTTAGAAGGATGTAAAATAAATAAAGGTAAAAAATTAATTATAAAATATTTAAATAAAAAAAATAAAATAATTTATAATAAAAAAATAAAACATAAATTACCATTTTGCTGAAGACATAAAACACAAATAATAATAAGATCAACTTATCAATGATTTATAAATTTAAATAAAAACTTTAAAAAAAAATTATTAATAAAAATTAAAAAAATAAAATGAACACCATATTGAGGATATAAAAAAATCAAAAAAATGATAATTAATAGACCAAATTGGTGTATATCAAGACAACGTTATTGAGGAGTACCAATACCTATTTTAGTACATAAAAAAAAAAATAAAATACATCCTAATACATACAAATTAATGAAAAAAATATCTAAAAAAATTATAATTAAAGGTCCTAATTATTGATTAAACACAAATATTAAAAAATTAATTAATAAAAATTATAAACAATATAAAAAAGTAACAGATATTTTAGATGTATGATTTGATTCTGGATCAAGTATTTTAACATGTTTAAATAAAAATAAAAAAAATAAAACATATAATATAGATTTAATAATAGAAGGATCAGATCAATATAGAGGATGATTTATGTCATCTTTAATAATAAATACAGCAATTAATAATAATATTAAATATAAACAAATATTAAGTCATGGATTTGTATTAGATAAAAATGGAAAAAAAATGTCTAAATCTTTTAAAAATAATATTAATCCTAATAAATTAATTAATAAATATGGATCAGATATAATAAGATTATGAATATCATCAACAAATTTTTATAATGATATAAATATTTCAGAAGAAATAATTTCAAGAACAATAGAATTATATAGAAAAATAAGAAATACATTTAAATTTTTAATTTGTAATTTAAATGAATATAAAATTAATAAACATTTTATTAAAAAAAATAAAATGATATTATTGGATAAATGAATAATATATAAAACTGAAAAATATCAAAAAAAAATAATTAAATTATATAAAAATTTTAAATTTTATAAAATAATTAAAAAAATAACAAAATTTTTTAATTATTATTTAAGTTCAATTTATTTTAATATAATAAAAGATAGAAAATATACAATAAAAAAAAATACTATACCTGTATATAGCGTACAAACAACATTATTTATATTACTAAAAACAATAATAAAATGAATTTCACCTATATTACCATTTACATCAGAAGAAATATTTAATTATATACCAAAAAATAAATTAAAATCAATATATTTAACAAAATTTTCAAATAAATTAAATAATAATAATATTTCAAAAAAAAATTTAATACAAAATATAACATGAAATAAATTATTAATAATTAAAGAAAAATTTAATAAAATAATTGAAAAAAACAAAAATAAAAAAATAATAAATTCATCACTACAAACATATATAATTATTTATATAAATAACAAATTTTATAATAAAATAAAAAAAATAAAATCAGAATTAAAATATTTTTTTATAACTTCAAAATTAAAATTAATAAAATTAAAAAATAAAAATAATTTTTATTTTAAAATAAAATGTAATAAATTTAAAGGATATAAATGTCTAAGATGTTGACATTATTATAAAAAAAAAATAAATTATAAAAATTTTCTAAATATATGTAAAAGATGTATTAAAAATATTGAAGGTAAAGGTGAAATTAGAAAATTTATATAAATATAAATAAAATATTTATATAAATTTTAAAAATTATATTTTATTGAAAAATAAACTAATATTTATTTAAAAATAACATATAAATAACTTTAATTAAAATTCATGTATAATAATTATTATTTAATAAATATAAAATATTTAATAATAATATAAAAAAAATTATAATAAATAACTTAAAATATTTCTTATTTATAAATATATTTTCATACATAATTAAATTTAATAAATATCATTTATATAACATAAAAATATTTATAATAAATAATATAATAAAATTTATAAAATATATATTAAAAACAAAATTATTATAATAATTATTTAATATTAAAAAAGATAATATACCAGGTATTATATGAAATAATAATCATATAAATATACTTATAATATCAAAAAAAATAATTTTTATTAATGAAATATAAGTTATACCTAATATAAAAAACATAAAAGATTTTAAAACACTAATAAATTTACATAAAAAAATTAAAATATATGGATATTTTTTTAAATATAAAAAAAAATATTTAAATAAAAAATTATAATTAATTAATTTTATTTTTAAAGATTTTAAATTATTTTTAAAATGAAAACCTATAAAATAAGAAATTATATCACCTAATAAACAACCTAAAATACTAGAAATTAAAAATAAATAAAAATTTAAATATTTTTTTCCTATTAAATATCCAAAATAAAATGTTATTATACTACTAGGAATAAATAAACCTATTATAAATAAAGATTCTAAAAAATTTAAAAAAAATATTAATATATAAATTACAAATTTATAATTATTTATTATATTTTTAATATAAATTATCATTTTAAATTATAAAAAATTTAAATTAATTAAAATAAATAAAATATCAATAAAAAATATATAATAATATAAAATATTTTATTTAATTAATATAATATATGATAATTTTAAAAAAAAATCTAGGTCAAAATTTTTTAATAAATAATAATATATTAAAAAATATTATTAAAAAAATAAAACCTAAAAAAAAACAAATTTTTGTTGAAATTGGATGTGGAACAGGTCAATTAACAAAAAAAATTATAAAATATACTAATAATATAATTGCATTAGATATAGATTCAAATTTAATAAAATTAATTAAAAAAAAAATAAAAAAAAAAATAATAATTTTAAAAAAAAATATATTAAATTTTAATTTCAAAAAATTATTTATAAAAAAAAATAAAAAAATTAGAATATTTGGAAATATACCATATTATATAACTAGAAAAATAATATTAAAATTAATTAATAATATAAAATATATAAAAAATATATTCATATTAGTACAAAAAGAATTTGGTAAATGTTTAATATCTAAACCAGGAAAAAAAAAATATTGTAAAATTAGTGCTTTAACTAAAATTTATTTTAAAATAAAAATAATTAAAGAAATAAACAAAAAAAATTTTTATCCTAAACCAAAAATAAATTCTGTATTAATAAAACTAATACCAAATTCAAAATATAAAAAAATAAATTTTAATATATTAAATCATATATTAAATAATTGTTTTATAAAAAAAAATAGAAAATTAAAAAATAACATCAAAAATATAATAAATATAAATAAATTAAAAAAATTTAATATAAATAAAAATCAAAGAATTAATAAATTAAAAATAAAAACATTTTATAAATTAACAATTTTATACAAAAAATTAAAAAAAAAATATTAATTTTTAAAAATTAATTATATTTTAATATTAAAAATAAAAATTATATTAATAAAATATATTATATATTATATTAATAAATTTTTAATATAAAAAATAATATTTTTAATTATATTAATTAAAAATAAATAATAATTATTAATTAATTTTATTTATTAATTTAAATAAATTTGATTTATATCTAGATATTTTATTTATATGTATATAACCTTTACAACTAAATTTATCTAAAATAGATTGTAATTTACTAAAAATTTTTATAGATTTTATTTTTTTTTTTTTATAAATATAAAATTTTAATTTTTTTATATAAGTTTTAATAATAGATTTTTTAGATTTATTAATTTTATTTCTTAATTTATTAATTAAAATTCTTTTCTTAGAAGATTTTATTTTTGCCATTTTATTATAAATATTATTATATATTATTTATTTTTATTAAATTTATTAAATATCTTTATTAAATTTAATGTAGAACTATCCATATAAATATCTTTTTCAAAATTCTTAATATTTAAATTATTCTTTTTATTTAAAAAAGGATATATTAAATTAGAAATTTTCTTACCTAATTCTACTCCTCATTGATCATAACTACAAATATTTCAAATTATACCTTGTACAAAAACCTTATATTCATATATTGATATTAATGCTCCTATAGTATATGGATTAATTTTTTTAATTAAAAAAACATTACTAGGTCTATTACCTAAAAATTTATTAAAATTATTTTGTAAATTTAATTTATTTTTTTTTAAAAAAATATTATCACCAAAAGCTAAAGACTGAGTTTGAGCTATAAAATTAGATACTAATTTATAATAACTATTATAAATATTTTTATCAAAACAAGATTCTATAATAAAATCACAAGGTGATATATATGTACCTTGATGTAATAATTGAAAAAAAGAATGTTGACAAACAGTACCTAAACCACCTCATAATATTGAAGATGTATTATAATTACATATTAAATTTTCATTACGATCTATACATTTACCATTAGATTCCATAACTAATTGTTGTAAATAATAAGGAAATAAAGATAAAATTTCATTATAAACTAATATAAGTTCTGTATTAAAATTAAAAAAATTATTATATCAAATACTAATAATAGCTAAAATAATTGGAATATTTTTATTATACTTAGTAAAAAAAAAATGTTTATCTATATCATGAGAACCTTTTAATATATTTTTAAAATTTTCAAAACCTATAGATAATGAAATAGATAATCCAAAAGCTGAACAAAAAGAATATCTACCTCCTACTCAATCAGAAACTATAAAAATATTCTCTTTAATTACACCAAATTTAATTGATTCATTTAAATTACTAGTTATTAATATAAAATGATTATTTAATGATAATATATTATTATTAAAATAGTTTAAAATTCATTTTCTAGCTATTTTAGCATTTAAAATAGTTTCTTGTGTAGTAAATGTTTTAGAACATATTATAAAAATAGTATTTTCAGGAGAAATATTATTTAAAACATTATTAATATCCATTATATCTATATTAGATACAAAAAAAGAATTTATATTTAAATTTTTATATAAACTTAAAGCTTTAACAATCATTCTAGGTCCTATATCTGAACCTCCTATTCCTATATTTACAATATTAAAAATTCTTTTATTATTAAAACTTAATCAATATCCATTTAAAATATTAAAAGTAAATTTTTCTATTTTATTTAAATTTATATCTATTTTATTTTTTTCTAATATTAAATTTTTATTAATAATTTTTTTTTTTAAAAAATAATTATTTGTATCTCTTAATAAAAAATTTAATACAAATTTATCTTCAGTAATATTTAATTTTTTAGATTTTAACATTAATAATAAATAATAATTAAAATTTATTTCCTTTAATAAATTAAAAAATAAATTAATAGTTTCAAAAGTTATTAAATTTTTTGAATAATCTATTAATATTTCATTATTAAATAATAAAGAAAAATTATTAAATCTATTTTTATCATTTTTAAATAAATTTATAATTTTTTCATTTTTTATATTATTAAAATGATATAATAATTTTTTTCAACTTTTAGTTTTAGTAGGATTTATATTTAACATAAATTTTTAATAAATAATTAATTATTAATATTAATTATAAAAAATTAATAATATTTATATTATATAAAATATAAATTATTAAATTTTATATATAATAAAATAAATATAAGTATAATATAAATTATTATAAAATATTTTAAACTTTTAATAAACACAAATATAAAAAAAATAAAATTTTAATTTAAAATAATAAAATAAATTAAATATATGAATAATAAAATATTAAAAATATATAAAGTAGTAGTTGCATTATCTGGAGGAGTAGATTCTTCTGTAACTATATGAATATTAAAACAACTAGGTTTTAAAATAAAATGTGTTTTTATTAAATGTTGAGAATCTAAAAATTGTCAATTTAAAAAAGATTTAAAAGATTGTAAAACAATATGTAAATTATTTAATATAAAATTAATTAAAATAAATTTATCATATGAATATTGAAACAAAGTATTTAAAATATTTATTAAAGAATTAAAAAAATCTAAAACACCTAATCCTGATATATTATGTAATAAAGAAATAAAATTTAATATTTTTATAAAATTTTCAATAAATATTTTAAAAGCTGATTTTATATCAACAGGACATTATGTTAATAAATATAAAAAAAATAATTTATATTTACTAATAAAATCTAAAGATAAAAAAAAAGATCAAAGTTATTTTTTATATAATATAAAACAAAAACAACTTAATAAATGTATATTTCCATTAGGAAATTATATTAAAAAAAACATTAGAAAAATAGCTAAAAATTTAAATTTACCTAATTCAAATAAAAAAGATTCTACAGGTATATGTTTTATAGGAAAAAAAAAATACTTTATTTTTATTAAAAAATATATTAAAAAAAAAATTGGTAATATAATAAATTTAGAAAATAATAAAATTATAGGTATACATGAAGGATTATTTTTATATACAATTGGACAACGTAAAAATTTATATTTAAAAAATGGATATAAAAAACCACTATATGTTGTAAAAAAAAATGTAAAAACTAATGAATTAATAGTATGTGAAAAAAATAATAAATTATTATATAAAAAAATATTTTTTATTAAAAAAATACATTTTATACATTTAAATTATGTAAAAAAAAAAATAAAATGTAAAGTAAAAATTAGATATCAACAAAAATCAACATTATGTAAAATATATTTTATAAAAAAAAATAATATAAAAATAATTTTAAAAACACCATTATTTGCTATTACTATTGGACAATCAGCAGTTTTTTATAAAAAAAATATATGTTTAGGTGGAGGAATAATAAATAAAATAATATAAATATATATTAATTATAAAAATAAGTAAAATCCATAAATTTCAAAAATAATAAAAAAATATTATTTAATAAACTAATTCTAATATTAGTTAAATTAATATTTTTTTTTAAATAAATTTTATTTCTATTTAAAAAATTATTAATTTTAAAACTTAATTTTAAATAAATTTTAAATAAAAATTTATAATTTTTATTTAAAATTAAAACATTAATATATTTACTAAATTTTTTAAAATTTTTATATAATAATAAATCATCCTTAAGAAAAAAATTATTAATTTCAATAAATTTATAATTAATTACATTAAAATTAAAAATATTCTTTAATCTTTTATTAACATATACAATATATTTAAAATCATTAATATTTTTATACTTAAAATTAATAATAAAATCCATTCTATTTTTTATATCTAAAATATCAAATAATTTAATTTTTATAAAACTATTTATTAAAATTTTTTTATAACCTAATTTAATAAAATATACTATACAACGTTTAAATATAAAATTATTAATTAAATTAATATTTTTAATATTATAAAAATTATTTAATTCAAATAATAATAAAGAATATTTAATAATATTTAATAAATTTAAATTAAATTTATTTGTTAAAATAATTCTTATAATTGATAAAGATAAACGTCTTAACCCATAAGGATCATTACTTTTATTTAAATAATAAAAATCTTTTATTAAAGATATACCTATTAATGTATCTAATTTATCACTTAAAGAAATTATATTACTATAAATATTTTTAGAAATTTTATCATTAATAAATCTAGGATAATAATGTTCTTTTATTATTAATGGTATATTATTATTAAATTTATTATCTAAAATTAAATAATACATACCTATAAAACCTTTCAATTTATTAAATTCTTTATATAAAGAAGTTGCTAAATCACACTTACATAAAAGAACAGAATCATTTAATATATTTAAATTAATATTTAAATTTAATTTACTAGATATTTTATTTGTTAAAAATAATAATCTTTTAATTTTAATTAAAAAATTACCAACAGTTTTATGAAAAATTATTTTTTTTAATTTAGGTAAATAATTAATTAAAAATTTTTTTCTATCATTTAAAAACAAAAAACAAGAATCATTTAATTTTGAATTTATTATTCTCGAATAACCTAATAAAATATTTTTATAACATTTTAATTTAATATCTATTATAATAATAAAATTATTAGTTAATTTATTATTATTATTAAATGTACATAAACAATATTGTTTTTCAATAATTAAATTAATTAATTTATTAGGTAAACATAAAAATTTACTATCAAATTTTGAAATTAATACTACAGGTCATTCAGTCATATAAATAATTTTATTAAAAATTTTTCTTTTAAAATTAATAAATAAAATTTTTTTTAATAAAACTTTTTTTATTTTTTTTAATAAAATTTCTCTTCTTTTTTTATATTCTATAATTACTTTACCAAAATTATATAATAAATTAACATAATTAATAGAATTATTAACAATAATATTTTTATTATTTAATATAAATTTATGCCCATTTATTATATTATTAGATTTAATATTAAATAACTTAATTTTTATAATTTTATCATTAAAAACAATACATAAATTATTTACAGGTCTTATAAAAAATAAATTATCATTTCCTCATTTCATAAAACTATGATTTATTTGTAACTTATATAAAATTTTTATAAAAAATTTTTTAATAAAAATAGAAATATTAATTTTTTTAATTTTTTTTTTAATATAAAAAAATCTTTTATTTTTTATATCATCATACTTTAATCTACTTTTTTTAAAATTATTTTTTTTACATCATAATAAAATTTTTTTATACAAAATATTATAATTAAATAAATCTACTAATATATAAGGACTATAAATTTTAATATAATTACAATTTAATTTTTGATAATAATTTAAATTATAAATTAAACAAGATATTCTTCTTAAACTTACAAAATAATCAATTTTAGAATAATAAAAATAATATTTATTCAAAAATTCAGAAATATACTTAATAAAATCCTTTCCTATATATTTTAAACCATTAATAGGTAATTCTTCTGTACCTATTTCAATTAATAAATTACCTTTATAATTTTTCATATTATAAATATTTTATTATAATTTAAAATTAAAATAAATTAATTTTAAAAATTATTTATTAAAATTATTATTATATTTAGCTATTTTACAAAATAAATTTCTAATTCTAAAAATATATTTTTTTCTTTCAATATTAGAAAAATAATCTCTTGAATCTAATAAATTAAAATAATTTACCATTTTTAATGCATATTCATAAGAAACTATTAATAATGGTTTTTTAATTTTTAATAATCTTAAAGATTCATTTTCATAATTATTTATACAATTAATTAAAAATTTTATATCAGAAAAATAAAAATTATATAATGATTTATCTATTTCATAATTTTTAATTATATCTTTATATTTAATAATTTCAACATTATTACTTCAAATTAAATCATAAATATTTAAAATATTTTGTAAAAATAAAGATAATCTTTCTAATCCATATGTAATTTCTAATATTACAGGATTACAATTTATATTTGCCATTTTTTGAAAATATGTAAATTGAGTAATTTCTATACCATTTAATCATACTTCTCATCCATAACCACAAGCACCTAAAGTATAATTTTCTCAATTATCTTCAACAAATTTTAATTCATTTTTATTTAAATCAATACCTAAATACTTTAATGAATTTATATATATTTTTTGAATATTATTTATAGAAGGTTTAGAAATAACTTGAAATTGATAATATTGCTGTAATTTCATTGAAAATATATTCCCAAATTTACTATCAACTGATCTTTTACATAATTGAATAAAACAATAATAAGAATTTTTATTTTCTATAGAACTAAAAAATGTTATAGGATGAAAAGTAGCTGCTCCTACTTCTAAATCAATAGGTTGAATATTACAAAAACCAAATTTTGTTCAATATTCATATAATTTAAATATTAAATTTTGAAAAGTAATCATTATAAAATTTATTAAAAATTTTTATAAAAATATAGTTTTAAATATTTAAATATTTTAAAAATATTAAATATAAATTCTAAAAAATACTATATTTATATTATTCTAAATATCTATTTAAAATTTCTATATATGCCATAGGAGCACAATCACCTTTTCTAAAACCACATTTCAAAATTCTTATATAACCACCTTTATAATTTTTAAATCTAGGAGCTAAATTAAAAAATAATTTATCTACAACATTATTATTGCCTATTCTAGAAATTAATAATCTTCTATTATATAAATTATTTTTTTTAGAAATATTTAATAAAGGTTCAAAAATTCTTCTTAATTCTTTTGCTTTTAAAAGTGTAGTTTTTATAATTTCATAATTAATTAAAGAAATTATCATATTTTTAAACATAGATTTTCTATGACTACTATTACGATTTAATTTACGACCAATTTTTTTATGACGCATATATTTATTTTTTTATTTTTGAAGAAGATCAATTTTTTAATTTCATACCTAATTTTAAATTTTTAGATAATAAAATATTTTTAATTTCAATTAAAGATTTTTTTCCTAAATTAGGTATTTTTAATAAATTATTTTCAGTTTTTTTAACTAAATCACCTATATAATATATTTTTTCAGTTTTTAAACAATTTGCAGATCTTACTGTAAGTTCTAAATCATCTACTGATGATGATAAAATAGGATTAAATTTAATTTTTTCCTTTATTTTTTTATTTAAATTATTATCTTTTAATTCTATAAATGTTTTTAATTGATTATATAAAATTGTAGAAGCTTTACGTATAGCTAATTCAGGGTCTAAAGTTCCATTAGTTTTTATATCTATAATTAACCTATCTAAATCTGTTCTATTATTAACTCTAGCTGATTCTATTCTATAAGATACACATTTTATTGGAGAAAAAAAAGTATCTAAAAATAATTTACTTACTAATAAATTTTCTTTTTTTTTAAATTTATTTTTTTTACTTAAAGAAGATACATATCCTATACCTAATTCAACTTTGATTTTCAAATTAATTGAAGAATTTTTATCAGTCAAATTACAAATTACATGATTACTATTATATATATACACATTTTGATCATATAAAATATCAGAAGCTAATACAGTACATATACCTTTTTTTTTTAAATATAAATAAACATATTTTTTATCATTATTAATTCTTATACATATATTTTTTAAATTTAAAAGAATTTCATTTACATCTTCTAAAACTCCTTCTTTTACACTATATTCATGTAAAATTCCATCTATTATTACTTCAGTAATAGAATAACCAGGTATAGAAGATAATAATATACGTCTTAAAGAATTTCCTATAGTATGCCCAAAACCTCTTTCTAAAGGTTCTAAAGTTATTATTGAATTATTTGAAGATATTTTATTAATATCTATAATTTTAGGTGTTAAAAATTTATAAGGAAAATTAAACATATTTAAAAATATAATAAAAATTATTTGGAATAAAATTCTAAAATTAAATGTTCTTTAATATCAAATAAAAACATAGAACGTTCAGGTACAAATTTAAATAAACCTTCCATTTTTTCAAAATTTATTTCAAGTCAACAAGGTATTTCTTTTTGTTTTAAAAGATCTAAAGAATATTTAATTCTAATTTGATTCTTTGATTTTAAATTAATTTTAACTACATCATTAGGTTTTAATAAAAAAGATGGTATATTAACAATTTTATTATTTACTAAAATAGATTTATGAGTAACTAATTGTCTAGCTTCTGATCTAGTTAAAGAAAAACCCATTCTATAAACAACATTATCTAATCTTCTTTCCAAAAATTTTAATAAAAATTCTCCTGTATTACCTTTTAATTTAACTGATTTATAATAATAATTCATAAATTGTTTTTCTAAAATTCCATAAATTCTTTTAATTTTTTGTTTTTCTCTTAATTGAATACCATAATCTGATATTCTAGATTTTTTATAAAAATGTTGACCAGGTAAACGATCTATTTTACATTTAGTATCTATATTACGTAAATTAGATTTTAAAAATAAATCTGTACCTTCTCTTCTACTTAACTTTAATTTAGGACCTATATATTTAGACATATTTAAAAATTAAACTCTTCTTTTTTTAGGAGGACGACATCCATTATGAGGAATAGGAGTAATATCACTAATATTTATAATACGAAATCCAGCAGTATTTAAAGCTCTTATACTAGATTCTCTACCTGGACCAGGACCACTAATTCTTATTTCTAAATTTTTTATACCATAATTTTTAATTATTTCAGAACATTTTTCTGTAGCTATTTGAGCTGCAAATGGAGTTGACTTTCTAGAACCTTTAAATCCAGAACTACCTGAAGTAGTTCAACCTAAAACATTACCTTGTAAATCTGTTATAGTTATAATAGTATTATTAAAAGAAGCATGTATATATACAATACCATTTAAAATTTGTTTTTTAATTTTTTTAATTTTTTTATTATCTTTAACTTTTTTCATAATAATATAATAATCTTATTAATTATATACTTATTTAATATATTTACGATTTTTTTTACAAGTTTTAGAATTTGTTCTAGTTCTTTGACCTCTTACAGGTAAAAATTTTTTATGACGTAAACCTCTATAACAATTAATATCTATTAATCTTTTAATATTTAACATCATATTTCTTTTTAAATCTCCTTCAATTAAATAATTTAAAATTTGTTTTCTAATTAATTCTAATTGATTATTATTTAAATCTTTAGCCAATATAAACATATTTAATTTTAATATATTACAAATTTTTTTAGAAATAGATATTCCTATTCCATATATATAAGTTAAAGATATAAAAATATACTTATTATCAGGTATATTTACACCAACTATTCTAATCATTTAATTATCACCATTTTATTTAACCTTGACGTTGTTTATGCTTAGGATTAATTTTACAAATAATTCTAACAATTCTATTTCTCTTAATAACTTTACAATGACAACAAATTCTTTTTACTGATGCTCTAACTTTCATAAATTAAAAATATTTCTTTTTCAAAATTGATAAATATTTATTAGAAATTAATAATGATTGTATTTGAGTTATTAAATCTATAACTACTACAACTATAATTAATAAAGAAGTACCTCCTATTAAATAAAAAGGTAAATTTATAAATTCATATATAAAATCTGGTATTATACATACTATACACATATAAACAGAATTAAATAAAGTTAAATTTAAAACAATATTTTTAATAAAATTATTAGTATATAAACCTGGTCTTATATTAGGTATATAAGCACCAGTTTTTTTTAAATTTTCAGAAATTTCTAATGGGTTAAAAATTAATAAAGTATAAAAAAAACAAAAAAATACTATTAAAAATAAATATAATAATAAATATAAAAAATGTTTAGGATAAAATAATTTTATAAAAAAAAATATATTATTAAAACTTAAATAATTATTTAATCATATAAAAAAAAACGATGGTAAAATCATAATACTAGAAGTAAAAATAGATGGTATTACACCAGCTAAATTTATTTTTAAAGGTAAATAAGTATCTTCAGAATTTAAAAAAGAATATTTATTTTTCTGATAACCTTTCATAGCATATTGAATTAATATTTTACGTTGTGATATTTCTACTAAAACTATAAAAAAAACAAATAAAAATAAAACAAATAATAAAAATATTAATTTTAAAAAATATAAATAATTTAATTTATTTATTTTAAAAATATTTAAAATAAAATTTGGTAAACTAGAAATTATATTTATAAAAATTATAATAGAAATACCATTACCTAAACCTTTTTCAGTAATTTTTTCTCCAAATCACATCAAAAACATAGTTCCAGTTATTAAACTTAAAACAGATATAACAACAAACATAAATCTTGTATTTAAAAAATTATTATAAATAATACTTTTATTATATAAAATTAAAGATAAAAATATAGATTGTAAAATAGATAATAATAATGTCAAATATTTTGTATATTTATTTAATTTAAATTTACCTTCAATACCTTCTTTTTTTAAATTTATAAAATATGGAAAAATAACAGTTAATAATTGAATTACTATAGAAGAAGATATATAAGGCATAATACCTAACATAAAAATTGAAGAATATAATAAAGAACCACTAGAAAATAATTTTAAAAAATTTAAAAATGTACTATTATTATATTTATTTAAAAACAAATTAATATAATATATATTTATACTAGGTATAGAAATGAAATTACCTATACGTAAAATAAATATACTAAATAAAAAAAAAATTAATCTTTTTTTTAATTCAACAAAATTATTATTAATATTACTAAAAAATATTTTATTTATATTCATAATTTTATAGTTTAAATTTTTAATTACATAATTAATAAACAATTTAAATATTTAATTTTTCTTTAACTCCATTAGAAAATTTAATATTATTATCAATAATTTTTATATTTTTAATATTTAAATTACCATTTAATATAATTTTTATACTATTAACATATCAAGGAATTATTTTTTTATCCTTTAATAATTTTAAATTTATTATATCATTATCTTTTAAAATATTTAAATCACATAAACGTACTTCAAAATTTATTTTTTTATTAATAATTCTTTTAAATCCAAATTTAGGTATACGACGATAAAAAGGAGTTTGTCCTCCTTCAAAACCTCTTCTAATTTTAGAACCTGATCTAGATTTTTGTCCTTTATGACCTCTTCCACAAGTTTTTCCTAAACCCGATCCTATACCTCTACCTCTTCTTTTATTTTTAAATTTAGACTTTAAATATGGTTTTAATTTATTTATCAATAACATTTTATTTTTATTAATATTTAAAAAATATTTATTATTAAATTAAATTATATATAATATATAATAATTTTATATTATATTATATTAAAATATAAAAATTATTATTATATTTAATAAAATTTTAACTTAAAATATCTTTAAGAAATTTTCCTCTTTTTAAAGCAATAAAAACAGGAGATTGCATTTTAGATAAAGTTAAAATAGTGGCTTTAACTACATTTATAGGATTAGTAGAACCATAACATTTAGATAATATATTTTTAATCCCAGCAGCTTCAAATATTGCTTTCATTGATTTATTAGCTATAATACCTGTACCTTCACATGCAGGTTTAATAAAAATTATAGAACTAGTATATTTACCTTTAATAGAATATCTTATAGTTCTATTTTTATTTAATAAAATATTAATCATGTTTTTTTTAGATTTATTAATAGATTTTTGAATAGCTAAAGGTACTTCTTTAGATTTTCCATATCCAAACCCTACTCTACCATTTTTATCACCTACAATTGTTAAAGCCGAAAAAGAAAAAACTCTTCCACCTTTAACAGTTTTAGAAATTCTATTAACTAAAATTAATTTTTCATATAATTCATTATTTGTTTTCATATAATTATAATTATTAACAATTTAAAATAATAAACCTTCTTTACGTGCATAATTAGCTAATTCTTTAATTCTTCCATGATATTTAAAACCTGATCTATCTAAAACAACATATAAAATATTTCTTTTTAAACATTTTTTTGCAATAATTTTACCTACTAATCTAGCAGCTTTAATATTACCTGTTTTAATATCTTTAAAATATTTATCTAATGTTGAATAAGATAAACAAACAAAAGATTTATTATCTTTATAATATATTATTTGTGCATATATATGATTAGAAGTTTTATATACAACCAAATTAAATTTATTTTTATTTCTTAAATTTAAACGAAATTTTTTACATCTACGTAAACGAAATATTTTCTTATTCTTATTAATCATAAAAATTTAAAACTTATTTAGTTTTTTTTTTATATTCTTTAATACGAACTAATTCATTTAAATAACGTATACCTTTACCTTTTCTATAATTTTCTGGAGGTTTATAAGATCTTATTCTAGAAGCAACTTGACCTACTAATTGTTTATCATAACCTTTAATTACAATTTCATTAAAAGAAGGACAATTTATTTCTATATTTTTAGGTATTAAATAATTAATAATATGTGAATAACCAATATTTAAACATAAATTATTTTTAATTAAATAAGCTTTATAACCTATACCTACTAAAATCAGTTTTTTTTTAAAACCTTTATATAATCCTATTATAATATTATTTAATATAGATCTAAAAGTACCAACTAAAAATAATTTATTATTATAAATATTACTAATTAATTTTAAATTTATAATTTTATTATTATTACTTAATATTAAATTAATATAAAAAGGTATTTTTTTTTTTATTATTAATTTATCTTTAATTAAAAAAATAACATTCTTTTTTAATTTTATTTTTATATTTTTAAAAACCAAAATAGGTTTTTTAGCTATACGAGACATTTAAAATCCTAATATACATAACAAATAATTTCTCCACCAACTTTAAATTTACGAGCATTTTTATCAGATAATATACCTAAAGAAGTAGATATTATAAAAATACCTAAACCAGATATAATACTAGGTAAATTTTTATAATTTTTATAAATACGTAATCCAGGTTTACTAATTCTTTTTATTTTAGATATAACTGGATTATTTAAAAAATATTTTAAATTAATTAAAATTTTTTTTATTTTATTAAAATAATAAAATCTATAATTACATATATAACCTTCATTAAATAAAATATTTAAAATAGATTCTTTAATTTTAGAATAAAAAATACTAATATTTAATTTTTTTGATAATTGTGCATTTCTAATATTAGTTAACATATCAGATATAGGATCTTGCATACTCATATATTATCCTTAAATTTTTATTTTTAATAATAAATTATCAACTAGATTTTTTTAATCCTGGAATATATCCATTAGAAGCAAACTCTCTAAATTTCATTTTACTTAAACCAAATTTTCTTATATAAGAACGTGATCTGCCAGTAATATTACATCTATTTCTACTACGAATATAACTAGAGTCTCTAGGTAATAATTGTAATTTAATTATTGCTTTTCATCTATTAATATTAGTAGTTTTATTACTAGAAATTATTTTTTTTAAAAATAACCTTTTTTTATAAAATTTATTAATTAAATATTTTCTTTTTTTTTCACGAACTATTATAGATTTTTTAGTCATTATAATTATCCTATATTATTTACGAAAAGGAAATAAAAAATTTTTAAATAAATAAAATGATTCTTCAAATAAACAATTATTTAAAACAATAGATATATTCATACCATGAATATATTTAATATTATCATAAATAATTTCCGGAAAAATAATATGTTCTTTTATACCAATATTTAAATTACCATTTTTATCTATAGATTTTTTAGAAAATCCTCTAAAATCTCTAATTCTAGGAATAACTATAAATATTAACCTATCTAAAAAATTTCACATATTATGTTTTCTTAAAGTAACTTTACAACCAATAGGAAACCCACATCTTATTTTAAAATTTGAAATAGATTTTTTAGATTTAGTTATTATCCCTTTTTGACAAGAAATTAATTTTAAATTATCTAATACAATATTAAAATATTTTTTATCTAAATATTTATAGTTTAATCCTACATTAATTACTATTTTAATTAATTTAGGAACTTGCATTAAAGAACTATATTTGAATTTATTTAAAAATTTATTAATAATTATATTTTTATATAAAATAAACAATTTACTCATATACAAATAATTAAATTTTTAATTTACTAAGTTTTAAATAACGAATTTTCTTTTTATTTACTACAGAAAAACCAATTTTAGATTTTTTATTACTTTTTACACAAAAATGACTTATATTAGATATATTTATATAAGATTCTTTTTTTATTATACCCCCTAATATATTTTTAGAAGGAATAGATTTTTGATGTTTATAAACCATATTCAAACCATCAATAATAACTTTATTTTTATTAAATAAAAATTTTTTTATTATTCCTTTTTTACCTTTATCTTTACCAGAAATAATTATTATTTCATCATTAATTCTAAATTTATTAGACATATAAAATAACCTATAAATTATAAAACTTCAGGAGCTAAAGATATAATTTTCATAAATTTTTCAGAACGTAATTCCCTAGTAACAGGTCCAAATATTCTTGTACCTAAAGGTTGATCATTAATATTATTTAAAATAATACAAGCATTACTATCAAATCTAATTAATGACCCATCTGATCTACGTATTCCATATTTAGTTCTAATTACAATAGCTTTTAATACATCACCTTTTTTAATTTTACTTTTCGAAACTATTTCTTTAACAGCAACTTTAATTAAATCACCAATTTTAGCATATTTTTTTTTAGAACCACCTAATACTTTTATACACATAACTAATTTAGCACCTGAATTATCAGCTACAAATAATAAAGATCTTTCTTGTATCATAATATAATTAATAACTAATTTTTAATAAATTTACTAAAAATTCAAAATTTATTTTTTGAAATAGGTTTACATTTTTTAACTTCTATAATATCATTTAAATTACAAATATTTTTATAATCATGAACATTAATTTTATATTTTTTTTTTATAAATTTACCATAAATAATATGTTTAATAATTTTTGTTACTAATATAATTACTGTTTTATTCATTTTTTTCTTTATAACTATGCCTTGTAAAAATTTATTCATTATTTTTTATAGTAATAAAAGTTTTAATTAAAGAAATTTTTTTTTTACATAATTTAATTAAATGAGTTTGTTTTAATTTATTTAAAGACAATTTTAATTTTAAATTAAAAAGTTCTTTATATAAAATAAATAATTCATTATTTAAATCTTTAATTTTTTTTTTTTTATAAAATTCTAATATTTTCATAAAGATTCTTCTCTTTTTACAAATATAGTTTTTACACATAATTTAGCACTAGCTAATTTAAAAATTTTTTTAGCCATATCTTCATTTACACCATCAATTTCATATAAAATTTTACCAGGTTTAACAACAGCAACTCAATATTCAACATTACCTTTACCCTTACCCATACGAACCTCTAACGGTTTTTTAGTAATTGGTTTATCAGGAAATATTCTTATTCACATATTACCATTATTTTTAACAAATCTAGTAATTACTTTACGAGCAGATTCTATTTGTCTAGCAGTAATACTACCTCTAGTAATAGCTTTTAAACCAAATTTCCCAAAATTAACTTTACTATCACTAGATAAACCTCTATTACGACCTTTTTGTAATTTCTTATACTTAGTTTTTTTAGGTTGTAACATATATTAAATTCCTATATTATTTTACTTTTTTATTACTTTTTAATATTTTTTTAATATAACTAATATTCAATTTATTATTAAAATCCTTAATTAAATAATATTTATCTAAAATTTCACCTTTAAAAATTCAAACTTTTATACCTATAACACCATAACTAGTAAAAGCTTCTGAAAATCCATAATCTATATTAGCTCTTAAAGTATGTAAAGGTATTCTACCTTCTTTATATCATTCTTTTCTAGCTATTTCAACTCCTCCTAATCTTCCACTAATTTTAACTTTTATTCCTTTAGCACCTAAACGCATAGCATTAGATACTGCTCTTTTAATAACTCTTCTAAACATAATTCTTTTTTCTAATTGAGAAGCAATATTACAAGCTACTAAAAAAGAATCTAATTCTGGTCTTCTAATTTCAAATATATTAATTTGAGAAGGAACTCCAGTAATTATTTTAATCTCTTGTCTTAATTTATCTACATCTTCTCCTTTTTTACCTATAACTATACCTGGACGTGCTGTATAAATAGTAATTTTAATACTTTTAGCTGGTCTTTCAATAATAATTTTAGATACTAAAGCCCTAAATAATTTTTTATTTAAATAACATCTAACTAAATAATCATTATTTAATATTTTAGAAAAATTTTTATTATCAGAAATTCAAGAAGAATTTCATGATTTTATTATTCCTAATCTAATAACATTAGAATTAACTTTTTGTCCCATTTTATAAACTCTACTATTAATTAAATATTTTAATTTGACACAAATATAGTAATATGACTTGTACGTTTAAAAATATAATTTACTCTTCCTTTAGCTCTAGGAAAAATTCTTTTAATTAATGAACCATTATCTACATAAATTTTAGATATTATTAAATCATTAATATTTAAATTATTATTATTAATAGCATTATAAATTGCTGAATTTAAAACTTTTTTAATTAAAAAAGCTGCTTTTTTTTTAACAAAAGATAAAATATTTAAAGCTACACTAACATTTTTACCTTTAATTAAATTAGCTACTAATCTAACCTTAGTAGAAGAAGAACGAACATATTTTAACTTAGCATAAATTTCCATTAAATAACCTTAAAATAATTTAATCTTTTTTTAATTTTTTATTATTAGATAAATGACCTTTATAAGTTCTAGTAGGAGAAAATTCTCCTAATTTATGACCTATCATTTCTTCCGTAATATATACAGGTATATGACTTCTACCATTATGAACTAATATAGTTAAACCTATCATATTAGGTAATATAGTAGAACGTCTTGACCAAGTACGAAAAGGTTTTTTATCATTACTTTTTAAAACTTTTTTGACTTTATTAAATAAATGAATATCAATAAAAGGTCCTTTTTTTAAAGATCTAACCATATATTTTACTCCTATTTTATAGACCTAGATTTTACAATAAATTTAGAACTATATTTAATTTTTCTAGTTTTTTTGCCTTTACATTTTAAACCAAAAGGACTAACAGGGTGTTTACCAAAATTACGACCTTCACCACCACCATGAGGATGATCTACTGGATTCATAGCTGTACCTCTAACTGTAGGTCTTATACCTAATCAACGTGAACATCCTGCTTTACCTAAAGATTTTAACATATGTTCTGAATTACCTACTTCACCTAATGTAGCTTTACATAAAGAATTAATTTTACGTAATTCACCAGATTTTAATCTTAAAGTAACATATTTAATATCTTTAATAATTAATTGAGCATAAGAACCAGCTGATCTTATTAATTGACCACCTTTACCTTTTATTAATTCAACATTATGAACTATTGAACCAATAGGAATTTTATTTAAAGGTAAACAATTACCAATTTTAATATCTATATTTTTACCAGATATAATTTTATCTCCTACTATTAAACCTTTAGGGTATAATATATATCTTCTTTCACCATCTTTATATAATATTAAAGCTATATAAGAAGATCTATTAGGATCATATTCAATTCTTTCTATAATACCTTCAATATTATATTTATCTCTTTTAAAATCTATTAGTCTATATTTACGCTTATGCCCACCACCAATATGTCTAACTGTTATTCTACCATAATTATTTCTACCACCTGATTTATTTTTATTTCTTAATAAATATTTAAACGGTTTACCTTTATATAAAAATTTTGTTAAAATTTTAACTTTATGCCTTCTACCAGGAGAAGTTGGTTTATATTTAATAATTATCATTTTAAAATTTTTTATATAATATCATTTAATTTTAAATCATCATTTTTATTTAAAAATATATAAGCTTTTTTTCAAATAATTATTTTATTTGTTTTTTTTTTTTTATTTAAAATAATTTTTTTAATATTTAAAGTTCTAATTTTTAATATTTTTATATTAAAAATTTTTTCAAAAGCTGAAATAATTTGAAATTTATTACAATCTTTATTAACTTTTAAAATTACAACATTATTAACTTTAGATATAAAAGATAATTTTTCTGTAAAATAAAACTTTTTTAAAACATTATTATAATTAATTATATTATTCATTTAATAATTTATTTTCTATAAGTTTAATAGATTTTAATGTAAAAACTATACTTCTAAAAGAAATTAAATCTATAATATTCATATGTAATATATTACATACTTTAAAATTATATAAATTACGACTAGATAATAATAAATTATTATTTAATTTATCTACTATAACTAAACATTTATATAAATTTATAAATTTAAAATTATTAATAAAAATTTTTGTTTTAGGTTTATTTATTAATATATCTTCTAATATATAAACATTAGAATATCTAAATATTTCAGATAAAACCATTTTTAATGCTTTTCTATATACTTTTTTATTAACTTTCATAAAATATTTTTTAGGTTTAGAAGCAAAAGTAACTCCACCAGATCTTCATATAGGACTTTTAAAACTACCTGATCTAGCTCTTCCAGTACCTTTTTGTCTTCAAGGTTTTTTATTAGACCCAGAAACATCTGACCTAGATTTTTGACATGAATTTCCCTTTCTTTTATTATTTTGATAAGAAACTATTACTTGATGTACTAAAGAATTATTAAAACTAATATTAAATATACTATCAGATAATGATAATATTTTTTTAGAATTAATTAATTTAATATCCATTATTTTTTTTTAATTGAAGATTTAATAAATAAAAAATTATTATTATATCCTGGAATTGAACCTTTAACTAATAAAATTCTTTTATTAAAATTTAAATCTAATATTTTAAGATTTTGAACAGTAATCCTTTTATTACCTAAATGTCCAGACATTTTTTTACCTTTAAAAACCCTACCAGGAGTTTGATTTTGACCTATAGAACCAGGAACTCTATGCGATAAAGAATTACCATGAGAACTATCTTGAGATTTAAAATTTCATCTTTTAATAGTACCTGAAAATCCTTTACCTTTACTAAATCCTGTAACATCTATATATTTAATATTTTTAAATAAATTAATATTTATAATTTGTCCTATGTTTTTATGCAAATCTTTAATATAAGGTACACTTCAAAATTTACCTATACAATATTTAATTTTAATTTTTTTACATATACCTTTAATAGGTTTTATTAATTTATTTTTATTTTTAGTTTTAAAAGTAACTTGAATATTAATAATTTTATTTTTTTTATTAATACATGTAATTATATTATCATATATTTTAATTATAGTTATAGGTATTGATAAATTTTTATTATCAAAAATCCTAGTCATTCCTATTTTAATACCAATCAAAATAATCATTATAATTTTAACCTAAACTTATTTTAACATCTACACCTGAAGCTAAATCCAATTTCATTAAAGCATCAACAGTTTTTTCAGTTGATTTTACTATATCAATTAATCTTTTATGAGTTCTAATTTCATATTGATCTCTAGCATCTTTATCAACATGTGGAGAAGTTAATACTGTAAATTTTTGTATAGAAATAGGTAAAGGCACAGGACCACAAATTTGAGCTCCTGTTTTTTTAGCAGTTTCTATTATTTCTATAGTTGATATATCTATTAATCTATGATCAAAAGATTTTAATTTAATACGAATTCTTTGATTTTTCATTATAAATTTAAAATATTATTTTAATATTTTACTAACTATACCTGCTCCTACAGTACGACCACCTTCTCTAATAGCAAAACGTAAACCTTCATCCATTGCTATTGGATAAAATAATTTAACAAACATTTTAACATTATCACCTGGCATTACCATTTCAATACCTTTTTTTAATTTTATAGTACCAGTTACATCTGTAGTTCTAAAATAGAATTGAGGACGATATCCATTTAAAAAAGCTGTATGTCTTCCCCCTTCTTCCTTAGATAAAATATATACTTCACATTCAAAATCAGTATGAGGATTAATAGATCCAGGCTTAACTAAAACTTGACCTCTTTCTATATCTTCTCTTTTTATCCCTCTTAATAATATACCTACATTTTCTCCTGCTCTACCCTCATTTAAATTTTTTCTAAACATTTCAACACCAGTACATATAGATCTTTTAGTTTTTTTAATACCTACTATCTCAATTTCTTCACCTACCTTTATAATACCTTTTTCGATTCTACCTGTAACTACAGTACCTCTTCCAGATATTGTAAAAATATCTTCTATAGGTAATAAAAATGATTTATCAATATTTCTTTCAGGATTTGGTATATAATTATCTAAATAATTTGATAATTCAAAAATTTTATCTTCTCATTCTTTAATACCTTCTAATGCTTTTAAAGCAGAACCTCTAATTATAGGAGTATCATTACCTGGAAAATCATATTGAGTTAAAATATCTCTAACCTCCATCTCCACTAATTCTAATAACTCTAAATCATTTACCATATCACATTTATTTAAAAAAACTATTATATAAGGAACTCCAACTTGACGAGCTAATAAAATATGTTCTCTTGTTTGAGGCATAGGACCATCTGTAGCAGCAACAACTAAAATAGCTCCATCCATTTGAGCTGCTCCAGTAATCATATTTTTTATATAATCAGCATGACCAGGACAATCTACATGAGCATAATGTCTAAATTTAGTATTATACTCAACATGAGAAGTATTAATAGTTATACCTCTTTCTTTCTCTTCAGGAGCATTATCTATTTGATCAAAAGCTTTAGCTTCACCACCATATTTATGTGATAATACAGTAGTAATTGCTGATGTTAAAGTAGTTTTACCATGATCAACATGTCCAATAGTACCTACATTTAAATGTATTTTAGAACGTTCAAATTCTTTTTTAGACATAAAATATTAAACCTTTATTTATAATTTATTTTCTAACATTTATTATTTTTTCACAAATATAGTCAGGAGATTTAAAATATTTATAAAACTCCATAGAATATAAAGCTCTACCTTGAGTTTGAGATCTTAAATCAGTTGAATAACCAAACATTTCTGATAAAGGAACATAACATTTAACTAATTTACCTAAAATAATATCATTAATACTATCTATAATTCCTCTTCTTCTATTTATATCTCCTACTACATCACCTATATATTTTTTAGGAGTTTCAATTTCAACTTTCATTATAGGTTCTAATAAAACAGGAGAAGATTTATGAAATGCTTTTTTAAAAGCTATAGATGCAGCCATTTTAAATGCTATTTCAGATGAATCTACATCATGATATGAACCAAAAAATAATCTTACTTTAATATTTATTACAGGATATCCAGCTAATGGACCAGATTTTAATTGATTTTGAATTCCTTTATCAATAGCCGATATATATTCATTAGGAATAACACCTCCTTTTATATCATTTATAAATAAATAACCATTTTTAGATAAATGATATTCAGATTTTTTTAAAGGTAATAAATCTATTACAACATGACCATATTGACCTCTACCTCCAGTTTGTTTAATATATTTTCCTTCAATATTTTTAATACCATTTAAAATAGTTTCTCTATATGAAACTTGAGGTTTACTTATATTACAATTTACATTAAATTCTCTTCTTAATCTATCTACAATAATTTCTAAATGTAATTCACCCATACCAGAAATTATTGTTTGATTAGATTCATTATCAAAATAACTTTTAAAAGAAGGATCTTCTTTAGTTAATCTTAATAAAGCAATACCCATTTTTTCCTGATCTAATTTAGTTTTAGGTTCTAAAGAAATTGATATAACAGGATTAGGAAAAATTATTTTTTCTAAAATAATAGGATTATCTATATTACATAATGTATCACCAGTAAATACATTTTTTAAACCTATAGCTGCAGCTATATCACCTGAAAATACTTCTTTAATTTCTTCTTTTTTATTAGCATGCATTTGAACTATACGACCAATTCTTTCTTTTTGATTTTTATTAGCATTTAAAATTAAATCTCCAGATTTAATATAACCAGAATATATTCTTAAAAATGTTAAATTACCTACAAAAGGATCATTAGCTACTTTGAACGCTAAAGCACAAAAATGATCTTTATCACTAACATTTCTTAAAATATTAATAGAATTATCTTTAATATCTAAACCATTAATAACATATAAATCTTTTGGAGAAGGTAAATAATCTATTATAGAATCTAATAATAATTGAATACCTTTATTTTTAAATGCTGAACCACACGTAACTAATAAAATTTCATTATTTAATACTTTTTTTCTTAAACATGATTTAATATCATTAACAGTAAAATTAATTTCATTTAAATATTTAAACATTAATTCGTCAGATGAATCAGCTACAAATTCTATAATTTTATTTCTTCAATTAGAAGATAAATTTAATAAATTATTATCTAATTCAGATATATTAAAATTTAATCCATATTTATCATCACTTCAAATAATAGATTTCATTTCAACTAAATCTATTAATCCTTTAAATTTATCTTCTGAACCTATAGGTAATTGTATAGGAATAACTCTAATCTTAAATTTATTTTCTATATCTCGAATTACTTTAAAAAAATCAGATCCTATACGATCCATTTTATTTATAAATGCTATACGAGGTACCTTATATCTATTTACCTGTTTTCAAACAGTTTCAGATTGAGGTTGTACACTACCTACTGAACAATATAACATAACTGCACCATCTAAAATTCTCATTGATCGTTCTACTTCTATAGTAAAATCTACATGACCTGGAGTATCTATAATATTTATTCTATGAGAATCATATTGATTAAAAGTTCCTGATCAAAAAGCTGTAGTTGCAGCAGAAGTAATTGTAATACCCCTTTCTTGTTCTTGTATCATTCAATCCATAGTAGCTTTTCCATCATGTACTTCACCTAACTTATAATTTACGCCTGTATAAAATAAAATACGTTCAGTAGTAGTTGTTTTACCTGCATCTATATGAGCACTAATTCCAATATTTCTATATCTAGAAATAGAAGTATTACGAGACATTTAATTCCTCTTTAAATTATATTTATCATCTATAATGAGCAAAAGCTTTATTAGCATCAGCAATTTTATGTACTTCATCTCTCTTCTTAACTGCTAAACCTTTATTATTAATTGCTTCTAATAATTCATCAGCTAATTTAAATGACATTTTTGTATTAGATCTTTTTCTTGCCGATATTATAATTCAACGTATAGCTAAAGTATTACCTCTAGCAGGTCTAACTTCTATAGGTATTTGATATGTAGTACCACCTACTCTACGAGTCTTAATTTCCACTATAGGTTTAACATTATTAATAGCTAATTCTAATAATTTTATTTTATCTTCATTTAATTTATTTTCTATAAAATTTAAAGCCGTATATAATATATCTTCAGCAATAGATTTTTTACCATTATACATTAATAAATTAATAAATTTAGATATTAAAACAGAATTATATACTATATCTGGAGAAATTTTTCTTAAAACTGATATACGACGACGAGACATATAATAAACCTTTTAATATATTATTAATTATTTTTTAACTCCATATTTAGATCTAGATTGTTTTCTATCTTTAACACCTGAACAATCTAAAGCACCTCTAATAACATGATATCTTACTCCAGGTAAATCTTTTACTCTACCTCCTCTAATTAAAATTATAGAATGTTCTTGCAAATTATGACCTTCACCAGGAATATAAGCAATTACTTCAATATTATTAGTTAATCTTACTCTACATACTTTTCTTAAAGCTGAATTAGGTTTTTTAGGTGTTGTTGTATATACTTTAATACATACACCCCTTTTTTGAGGACATTTATTTAAAGCTGGTACATTATTTTTAAAAATTTTATTTTTTCTATAATTACGAACTAATTGATTAATAGTAACCATTTTATAAATTTATTTATTAATTTATTTTAAAATTTAATATATATTATAAATCAAAATATATTAAATTATATTAAAAAATATAATTAAAATATATATTTAATAAAATAATAAATATTAGAAATATTATATAATAAATATATTATATTTAATAAATATAAATTATAATATATATTTATTATTATATAAAAATAATTTATAATAAAAATTATATAATAATAATTTTAAAAAAATAAATAATTATTTAAAATATAAACTATGGCGTGTTAGCAAATTGGTAATGCAGTGGATTGCAAATCCATATAACTCGGTTCAATTCCGAGACACGCCTTTAAAAATTATAAAAACCCAAGTGGTGAAACTGGTATACACAAGGGACTTAAAATCCCTTAGTTTTAATAACTATGCGGGTTCAAATCCCGCCTTGGGTAATAATTTTAAAATATAAACAAATGTCAATTTTAAAATTAATATTTCATCCAAATAAAATTTTAAGAAAAAAAACTAATAAAGTAAAAATTTTTAATTATAAATTAAAAAAAAATATTAATGACATGTTTGATACTATGTATTATTATAATGGTATAGGTTTAGCTTCTAATCAAGTAAATATAAATAAATCTATAATTGTTATTAATTTAAATAAAAAAAAAAAAACTATTTTAATTAATCCTAAAATAATAAAAAAAAAATTTAAAATAAAAACAAATGAAACATGTTTATCATTACCAAATAAAATATTTATAACTAAAAGATATAATGAAATACATATTAAAACATATAATTTATATGGAAAAAAATTAAAATTAAAATTTAAAAATTTAATGTCAATATGTATACAACATGAAATAGATCATCTTAATGGAAAATTAATAATTGATAATAATAAATAATTAAATTAATTTAAATGAACAAATTAAAAATAATTTTAATAGGAACATCTAAATTTGCATATTATCAATTTAAAAAAATTATTAAATATAAAAATAATTATAAAATAATATGTATTATTACTAAAAAAAATAATAATATTATTAAATATTTATCTATAAATAAAAAAATAAATTTATTTGAAATTAAAAATAAAAATGAAATAAATAATTTATTTAAAAAAAAATTAATTTCATTAAATATAGATTTAATATTTGTAATATCATTTGGAATAAAATTATCAACATTTATAATAAAAAAACCAAAATTAGGTTGTTTTAATATTCATCCATCTTTATTACCTAAATGAAGAGGACCATCACCTATACAAAATACAATACTATCAGGAGATAAGATAACAGGAATAACTGTTATTAAAATGAATAATATTATAGATGGTGGACCAATAATTTTAAAAAAAAAATACAATATAAATAAAAAAGAAAATTATAAAAATCTATATAAAAAACTAACTAAATTAGGAAGTAGTATTTTTCCTAAAATTATAAAAAAAATATATTATAATAAAATAAATTATATAAAACAATTAAAACATAAAATTACATATACAAAAAAAATTAAAAAATCAGAAGGAAAAATAAATTGAAATAATTCAGCTAAATATATTAATAGACAAATAAAAGCCTTTTATGAATGACCTAAAACATTTTTTTATTATAAAAAATATACAATATTTATATGAAAAATAAAAATATTAAATAATAATAATAATTTAAAATATAAAATAGGAGAAATAATAAATTATAATAATAAAAATTTAAAAATTCAAACTAAAAAAAATATATTAAAAATTGTTAAAATACAATTAAATAATAAAAATAAAATAACAATTAAAGAATTATTTAATTCTAAACCTAATTTTTTTATAAAAGGTAATATTTTAAATTAAAAATTAGATTTTAATAATAATTGATATAAAAAAATACCATTAGCTACTGAAACATTTAATGAATTAATTTTAATTATTGGTATTTTAAATAAAATATTACATTTACTTTTAATATTTTTTTTAAGTCCATTACTTTCTGAACCTAATATTAAAGCAATTTTTTTATATCTGTTTAAATTAAAATTAAATAAAAAATTATTAGTTTTTAAACAAGTTCCAATAATATAAAAATTATATTCTAATAATAAATTTATTATTTTTAATATATTAAATTGTAATAAAAATATTTTATATATAGAACCAGAAGAAGATTTATGAACAATATTATTGTAAATAGATACAGAATTATATTTACTAATTATTATACAATTAACACCTAAACCAACTGCTGTTCTTATACAAGAACCTAAATTATATGGATCATTAATACTATCTAAAATTAAAAAAAATAATGATTTATTATTATTTTTTTTTAATAAATTTAAAAATTTTTCAATATTAAAATTAAATAATTTTTTATTAATATAAGCTATAATATTTTGATGATTAATATATTTATTATTTAAAAAATTAAAATAATTTTTATTAACTAAATTAATTTTTATAAAATATTTATTCGATAAATATTTTATTTTATTAAATCTTAAATTATTTTTAAAATTAACCATATAAATTTCTTTTACACAATTATATTTATATTTTAATAAATTTTTTATAACATTAAAACCATAAAATAAATTATTCATAATTAATTAAATATTCATTAATAAAAGGATAAATTTTTAATAAACGATTAAAATCTAAATTAGTCATTTTTAAAACAAAAAAATACATTTCACTATTTTTAATATATTCTTTACAAACAAAGTTATTCTTATATAAAAAATTACGTAATAAAAAAGAAATTTTATAAGGTATACATATTTTATATATATTATAAAATTTTAAAAAAAAATTATTTATATAATTTATAATTAAATTAATACCTAAATTATACTTAGCAGATATTCATATCCTATTTAAATTATTATCTATTTTAGGATTATAATTTTTAATTATATCTATTTTATTCATAATTTGAATAATAGGTATTTTTTTATATAAAATATTTTCTAAAATTAAATTAACAATATTTACATATTCTAAAAAATATATATTAGATATATCTATAATATGTAAAATAAGATTAGAATTATTAATTTCATTTAATGTAGCTTTAAAAGCATCTAAAATATTTAATGGTAAATTTTTTATAAAACCTATAGTATCTGAAATTAATATATTATTTATATTTTTATTATTTTTCATTTTTCTTATATAAGAATCTAAAGTACAAAAATAATTATTTGAAACATCTAATTTAGAATCTGTTAATAAATTAAATAATGTTGATTTACCTGAATTAGTATAACCAACTAAAGAAACAGTAAAAATATTTGAAATATTTCTTAAATCTTGACTTTTATTTTTTTGTTTATTAATTTTATATAATTTATATTTTATTAAATTTATTTTTTTTTTTATTATTCTTTTATCTATTTCTATTTGTTTTTCACCAGGCCCTGAAATATTTTTTACACCACCCTTTTGACGCTCTAAATGACTTCATCTATTAACTAATTTAGTTATTAAATAATTTAAAAAAGCTAATTTAACTTGTAATTTACCATAATAAGTATTAGCTCTTTTTAAAAAAATATTTAATATAATATCTGTCCTATCTAAAATTTTACAATTAAAAAAATTTTTTAAATTTTTTTCTTGATTATTTTTTAAAATAATATTAAATAATAAAAAAGATAAATTATATTTTTTAATTAAATATTTAATATATATTAATTTACCTAAACCTATATAATATTTACTATTTGGTAATTTAATACTAAATTTAATAAATTTAATTATTAAAAAATCTGAAGAACAAATTAATTTTTTATATTCTTTAATATCTAAATCTATAAATTTCTTATTATTATAAATTATAAAAATAGCTAAACAATTATTTATTAATGTATTTAAAATTTTCATATTAATAATATTATTATATTAATAATTTAATAATATAATTTTTTATATTATTTAAACAATAATTGTTTTTATATACTATAAAACTATTATAATATCATTTTTTAATTCATTGTAATTGTTTTTTAACTAAATATATAGTTTCTAAAATACTATTATTAATCATATCTTTATATTTCAATTTATTATCAAAATATAATCACATTTGTTTATATCCTATACATTTAATAGAAGGTTTATTAATATTTAAATCTTTTCTTTTATATAAAAAATATACTTCTTTCTCAAAACCATTTTCTAACATATTTAAAAATCTATATTTTATATTTTTTCTAAAATCAATATTTTTATCAAATAAAATTAATATTTTAATAAAATTATAATTTAAATTATATTTAAATTTATTTTTTAATTCAGTTATTTTTTTTCCACTACTAATAAAAATTTCTAAATTTCTTATAATTCTATATTTATCATTATAATGTATATTTTTAGAAATATTATAATCTATATTTTTTAATATATTATAAACATATTTATTACCATATTTATTAAATAATATATTTATATACTTTCTTATTTTATAATTATTAGGAGGTAAAATAAATAATCCATTAAATAATACATTATAATACATCATTGTACCACCTACTAATAAAGGTATTTTTTTTTTAATATAAATAATATCATATAAATGTTTTTTAACATCAAAAAAAAAATTATTAACTGAATAAATATCTTTAGGATCAATAATATTTATTAATCTATGAGGATATATATTTAATATATCACAAGAAGGTTTATCAGTACCTATATTCATATATTTATATATTAATGCTGAATCAACACTTATAATTTCAAAAGGAAAAGATTTACATAATTCAATTGATATATTACTTTTTCCTATAGAAGTAGGTCCTACTATACAAAAAATATTATTTTTAATAAATTCTTCTTTAAAAACCATAAAATTTAAATTAAAAAAAATAAAAATTTACTTAAATCAATAATTTTAAAAACTTTTTTTTTAAAATTTATATTTTTTATAATTTCACAAAAATTAGAAATTAAAATAATAGATTGATTAATACTAAATAAATTATTCACAAAAACAAAATTAGTTAATCAATATATAATATATATTTCAATATTTTTAAAATTTTTAATTTTATACAAAAATAAATTTAAACTTAATAAAAATTTTTTAAAATTTAAATTAAATAAAATTAATGGAATTTTAATAATTTTAAAATAACTATTATTATATTTTATTACAATACCTAATTTATATAATATACTAATAATATTAATATTAATATTATTATAAATATTATTTTTATTATAAATTAACAAAATATTCTTAATTCAAATTAAAGAATATAATTTTTCTTTAAAAACTATATTATTAAAATAATAAAATATTAAATAAAGATTTGAAAAAATTAAATAATTATTTTTAATAGATATTAAATATTTATTATTAAATAAATTAATTATTTTACCAAAATTAAACAAAAAATATTGTAAATAATTTTTTTTATTAATTTTATTAAAATTTAAATATTTATTAAAATACATTACTTTATTAAAATTATTAAAATATAATTTTTTATTATCATTTAAAATATTTGATAATTTAAATTTTTTAAAAAAAACACATAAATTATTATATAATGAATTATATAATTTAATTGTGTTTTTAAAAATTATTTTACTTTTATCAGGACATATATTTATATCAATATAATTATTATCTATAAAAAAATATAAAATATATGAAAAATTTTTTTTTTGTAAAAAATCACATATAAATTTATTAAAAATATAAAATAAAAAATTTTTATTACTAATAATTCTTTTATTCAAAAAAATTATTTTTATACTTTTTTTAAATTTATTTAAATTTAAAAAAAAAAAACCATTACAATGCCAAAAACTATTATTTATATTAATATAAAAATTATTTTCAATAAATTTCTTACCATATATACTTTTAATTCTATTTAAAATAGAATATTTAATAGAATCTAATATAATAAATTTTCTATACAATTTACTTTCATTATAAATATAAAAAGAAATATTATAATTACATATTATAAAATAATTTATAATCTTTATAATTAATAATCATTCATTATTTTTATATAAAAATAATTCCTTTCTTTTTATTGGTATATTAAAATAAATATTTTTAACACATACTGTAGTACCTAAATTATGAGAAATAGGTTTTATATTAAAATATAAAACATTATTTAAATTATTAAATAAACATCAACCTATTTCACTATTTAAAGTTTTAGAAGAAATTATTAAATTAGATATACCACTTATGCTATAAAGTGCTTCACCTCTAAATCCTAAACTATTTAAATTATTTAAATCTTCAAAAAAAAATATTTTACTAGTACTATTTTTTTTAACACACATTAATAAATCATTTTTACTTATACCTTTACCATTATCTATAATTTTTATTAAATCTAAACCTTTATTAATAAAATATATACTTATTAAATCAGATTTAGCATCTATACTATTTTCAATTAATTCTTTTAATATTAAATATGGTCTATTTATAAATTCACCTGCAGATATTTTTTTTATAGTTTCTTCAGGTAATAATTTTATTATATTCATTTATATATATATATAAAAATAAAAAAAAAAAAAACAAAAATATTTTATAAAAATTTAAAATAAAATACTTAAAAAATAAATTAATAATAAAAAAATAAATAATAATAATAATAAAATTTAATATAAAAATATTATTTACTAAAATTTAATAAATTTAAAATTTTATTACCTAATTTAGAAAAAGATTTTATATAAATAAATCTTTTTTTATTATTAATAAAATAAAAATAAAAAAATAAATCTGATATAGGTAATATTTTAATAAAATTATCAGGTCATTCAACTAAACAAATATTTTCTCTATTAAAATAATTATCTATTTCTAAATCAAATAATTCTAATTTATTTTTAATATTATAAAAATCAAAATGATATAAATTATATATTTTATATTTATATTCACTAATAATGTTAAAACTAGAACTATTAAATATATAATTAATATTATTATTGATATTATTATAATTTAATATATTAAATATAATTTCTTTACAAAAAACAGATTTTCCTACACCAATACAACCTTTAAAATAAAAATAAATAGGTTCATCGATTAATAATGAAATGTATAAAGCTAATTTCTTTAAATCATAAATGTTATTAATATTAATTTTAATATTATAATTAAACATTTTAAATATTTAAAATATTATAAATAATAAAAGCGGAAAACGAGAATCGAACTCGTAATCTTAACCTTGGCAAGGTTATGCTCTACCTATTAAGCTATTTCCGCATATAAATATAAATTATTTAATAAATTTAATAAAATTTTTTAAATAATTTTTATAATATAATAATTCATTAACTGATTCTTTTATATCTAATAAAGCACTATGTTTATTTCTTTTAATAAAATTATTAAAATTAGGTACTCATATATTAAATAACAATTTAATTGTACTAACATCTATATATCTATAATTAAAATAAGATTCTAATATAGGCATATATTTAAATAAAAAACGTCTATCTTGTGATATTGTATTACCACACATAGGTGAAACACCTTTAGGTACTAATTTAGTTAAAAAATTTATAGTTAATTTTTCTGCAATAAATTCATTAATATTACTATTTTTTACTTTATTTAATAATCCACTATTTTTATGTATATTATAATTTCATTTATTCATATTATTTAAATATTTAGATTTTTGATAAATAAATAAATTTGGACCTTCTTTTATAATATTAAGACTATAATCAGTTATTAAAGTAGCTATTTCTAAAATTTTATTAATTTTAGGATCCAAACCTGTCATTTCTAAATCTATTCATATTAAATAATTATTATTATACATAAAATATTGAAAAAATTACTCGGTACGAACGGGGTTCGAACCCGTGACCCCCAGCGTGACAGGCTGGTATTCTAACCTACTGAACTACCGTACCAATTTTAATAATTATACCTGGCAATTACTTACTCTCACATAGGAAAAATCCTACACTACCATCAGCGCTATAATATTTCACTTCTGAGTTCGATATGGAATCAGGTGGTACCATTATGCTATTGTCGCCAGGTATTAAAAACATTTTAAAGTTGTGAAGTTAAGACTCACGGATTATTAGTATCAGTTAGCTCAACATATCACTATGCTTACACATCTGACCTATCAATGTTATAGTCTATAACTATCCTTTAGGAAAATTTAATAAAAATTTTCAGGGAAATTTAATCTTAGGGTAAGTTTCGTACTTATATGCTTTCAGCACTTATCTTTTCTGTACTTAGCTACCGGGCAATGCTGTTGGCACAACAACCCGAACACCAGAGGTACACCCACTCCGGTCCTCTCGTACTAGGAGCAGCTCCCTTCAAATTTCCAACGCCTACGGCAGATAGGGACCGAACTGTCTCACGACGTTCTAAACCCAGCTCGCGTACCACTTTAAATGGCGAACAGCCATACCCTTGGGACCGACTACAGCCCCAGGATGTGATGAGCCGACATCGAGGTGCCAAACACCGCCGTCGATATGAACTCTTGGGCGATATCAGCCTGTTATCCCCGGAGTACCTTTTATCCGTTGAGCGATGGCCTTTCCATACAGAACCACCGGATCACTAAGACCTGCTTTCGCATCTGTTCGCATTGTCATGCTTACAGTTAAGCCAGCTTATGCCTTTGCACTAAAATTACGATTTCCGACCGTAATTAGCTGACCTTTGTACTCCTCCGTTACACTTTAGGAGGAGACCGCCCCAGTCAAACTACCCACCAAACATTGTCTCAACTCCGGATAACGGAAATTGATTAGAATAATAAATATTAAAGGGTGGTATTTCACTATTGATTCCATAAAAACTAGCGTTTTTACTTCATTATCTCCCACCTATTCTACACATTAAAATTCAATATTCAATATTAAGCTATAGTAAAGGTTCACGGGGTCTTTCCGTCTTGCCGCAGGTACACTGCATCTTCACAGCAATTTCAATTTCACTGAGTCTCGGGTAGAGACAGTCTAGCCATCATTATACCATTCGTGCAGGTCGGAACTTACCCGACAAGGAATTTCGCTACCTTAGGACCGTTATAGTTACGGCCGCCGTTTACCGGGGCTTCAATTAAAAGCTTTGAATTTTACTAATTCTAACCTTCTTTATTAACCTTCCGGCACCGGGCAGGCATCACACCGTATACTTCCACTTTCGTGTTTGCACAGTGCTGTGTTTTTAATAAACAGTTGCAGCTAGCATTTATCTTAAACTAATTTCAGCTAAAAAAGTAAATTTCATCACCTAATATTAGCGTGCCTTCTCCCTAAGTTACGGCACCATTTTGCCTAGTTCCTTTACCCGAGTTCTCTCAAGCGCCTTAGTATTCTCTACCTAACCACCTGTGTCGGTTTATAGTACGATTTAATATTACTTTAAAGTTTAGAGATTTTTCTTGGAAGTATGGTATAAATTACTTCAACTTTTACAAGTTTAGTCATCATGTCTCGATATTATAATATTCGGATTTTCCTAAATATTTATCTACACACTTAAACCGAAATAATCCAATATTCGGATAATTTAACCTTCTTCGTCTTCCCATCACAATAATATTAAGTACAGGAATATTAACCTGTTATCCATCGACTACGCTTTTCAGCCTCGCCTTAGGTATCGACTAACCCTACCCCGATTAACGTTGGGTAGGAAACCTTAGTTTTTCGGCGAGTAGGTTTTTCACCTACTTTATCGTTACTCATGTCAGCATTCTCACTTCTGATATCTCCAATATATTTCACAATATATCTTCTACGAACTACAGAACGCTCCTCTACCCAATAATTTAAAATTATTGTCGCAGCTTCGGTATATGATTTAGCCCCGTTAAATCTTCCGCGCAAAATGACTAGACTAGTGAGCTGTTACGCTTTCTTTAAATGATGGCTGCTTCTAAGCCAACATCCTAGCTGTATTAGCCTTTTCACTTCGTTTTCCACTTAACCATAATTTTGGGACCTTAGCTAGCGATCTGGGCTGTTTCCCTTTCCACATTGGATCTTATCACCCAATGTGTGTCTCCTATGATAAAATTCTTTCGTATTCGGAGTTTGCGTCAGATTGGTAAATCTGGAAGATCCCCTAACTGAAACAGTGCTCTACCCCAAAAGATTAATTCATAAGGCACTACCTAAATAGTTTTCGAGGAGAACCAGCTATCTCCCGGTTTGATTGGCCTTTCACCCCTAACCACAAGTCATCCGCTGATTTTTCAACATCAGTCAGTTCGGTCCTCCAATAAGTTTTACCTTATCTTCAACCTGCTCATAGTTAGATCACCGGGTTTCGGGTCTATATCCTGCAACTAACGCCCTATAAAGACTCGGTTTCCCTATGGCTACCTTATTAAAAAGTTAACCTTGCTACAAAATATAACTCGCTGACCCATTATACAAAAGGTACGCAGTCACATTATAAAAATGCTCCTACTGCTTGTACGTATACGGTTTCAGGTTCTATTTCACTCCCCTAACCGGGGTTCTTTTCACCTTTCCCTCACGGTACTAGTTCACTATCGGTCAATCAGTAGTATTTAGCTTTAGAGGATGGTCCCCCTATCTTCAAACAAGATTTCACGTGTCTCGCCCTACTTATAAAGTAAATAAATAAATATATTTTCATATACAGGACTATCACCTTGTATCGCAAATTTTTCCAAATTATTCTATTAATATAATTATTTAATTAAATACTTATAGCTAATCTCTTTTCGCTCGCCACTACTAAGAGAATCTCAATTGATTTCTTTTCCTCAAGATACTTAGATGTTTCAGTTCTCTTGGTTTATTTCACTAATCTATGTATTTAATTAGTGATAATACAAAATTACTTGTATTAGGTTACCCCATTCGGATATCGCCGACTAATATAGTTTTTTATCAACTCATCGACACTTTTCGCAGATTAACACGTCCTTCATCACCTCTGATTGCCAAGGCATCCACCATATACGCTTTATTACTTAACTTCACAACTTTAAAATGTCTTATATTATCAAATTTTTAAAGAACAGACGTCCTCTAGGGGATTCGAACCCCTGTTGCCGCCGTGAAAGAGCGATGTCCTAACCTCTAGACGAAGAGGACAAAACAAACACTCTTTAAAAAATAATTAATGTAGAAACTATATTTAAAATAAAATACATAATTAAATAAGGAGGTGATCCAACCGCAGGTTCCCCTACGGTTACCTTGTTACGACTTCACCCCAGTCATGAATCACAAAGTAATAAATTCTCTCCCATAGGGTTAAGTAATTTATTTCTTTTGCAACACACTCCCATGGTGTGACGGGCGGTGTGTACAAGGCCCGAGAACGTATTCACCGTGACATTCTGATTCACGATTACTAGCGATTCCGACTTCATGAAGTCGAGTTGCAGACTTCAATCCGAATTAAGATATACTTTATGAGATTGGCTTGCTTTTACAAGTTAGCTACTCTTTGTATATACCATTGTAGCACGTGTGTAGCCCTGGTCGTAAGGGCCATGATGACTTGACGTCATCCCCACCTTCCTCCAGTTTATCACTGGCAGTCTTCTTTGAGTTCCCAGCATAACCTGATGGCAACAAAGAACAGGGGTTGCGCTCGTTACAGGACTTAACCCAACATTTCACAACACGAGCTGACGACAGCCATGCAGCACCTGTCTCAGCGTTCTTTTTAAAAAGCACTTTCACATTTCTGTAAAATTCGCTGGATGTCAAGACCAGGTAAGGTTCATCGCGTTGCATCGAATTAAACCACATGCTCCACCGCTTGTGCGGGCCCCCGTCAATTCATTTGAGTTTTAACCTTGCGGTCGTACTCCCCAGGCGGTCAACTTAACGCGTTAGCTACGAAAGTCATAATATAAATAATTACAACCTTCAAGTTGACATCGTTTACGGCATGGACTACCAGGGTATCTAATCCTGTTTGCTCCCCATGCTTTCGCACTTAAGTGTCAGTATTCGTCCAGAAAGCCGCCTTCGCCACTGATATTCCTCCAGATATCTACGCATTTCACCGCTACACCTGGAATTCCACTTTCCTCTACGATACTCTAGTATATCAGTTTCAAATGCAGTTCCTAAGTTAAGCTTAGGTATTTCACACTTGACATAATATACCACCTACATGCTCTTTACGCCCAATAATTCCGATTAACGCTTGCATCCCCCGTATTACCGCGGCTGCTGGCACGGAGTTAGCCGATGCTTCTTTTGTAAGTAACGTCAAATATTATATAGTATTAATATATTATATCTTCTTCCTTACTGAAAGTATTTTACAACTCTAAAGTCTTCATCATACACGCGGCATAGCTGCATCAGGGTTTCCCCCATTGTGCAATATTCCCCACTGCTGCCTCCCGTAGGAGTCTGGACCGTGTCTCAGTTCCAGTGTGGCTGACCATCCTCTAAGACCAGCTAAGAATCAAAGTCTAGGTAAGCTTTTATCTTACCTACTAACTAATTCTATTTGAGCTCATCTTAAGGCATAAGGTTTAATTAATAATTAAATCCCCTACTTTAATTATATAAAAATTAATTTATATAGCTTCATATGGTATTAGCTATCATTTCTAATAGTTATCCCTTTCCTTAAGGCAGATTCTCAAACATTACTCACCCGTTCGCCACTCGCCATCAAAAAATAAATTTTTTATGTTGCCGTACGACTTGCATGTGTTAAGCTTGCCGCTAGCGTTCAATCTGAGCCATGATCAAACTCTTCAAAACAAACTAATTATACTTTAAATATCTAAAACTTTTAAATATATGTAATCTATTTTAATATAGATCTACAAAAATTATTTTAAAGAACAAATTAATTATAAATAAATAATAATTAACTATAATACAATATTAATAAATATAACAATAAATATTAAATAAAACAAGTAATTTTTTAAAAATTTTTATATATATATATATATATTATTATATATATAATTAAGATTAATATATTATTTAAAATAAATAAATAAATAATAATAATATATAATTATAAATATATTCATATTATAAATTATTACATATTAATACAATTAACTTTAATTAATAAAAATATTAATAAAATTAAAATTAAAAATTAATTTTTAAATAAAAATAATAAAATATTTAATTTAATGATTTAATATTAATTAAAAAATCAAAAACATTTTCTTTATGTAAAGAAATCTTAATAATATAATTACCTAAATATTTTATCGGGCCATTAGGAAATATAATACATTTTTTAGAAATTTTAATATTTAATTTTTCTAAAAAAATATTTTTAATATCTATATTTTTTATAGAACCAAATAATTTATTTTTTTTATCACATCTTAATTTAATTTCTAAAGGAGATAAAAAAATTATTTTATTATATAATTTTTTAAATTTTGATAATTTATTATTATTAAACTTAATATTATCTAAATATTTTTTATTATATTTTTTTATATTATATGATGTTGCATATACAGCTTTATTATAAGGTATTAAATAATTTCTAGCATAACCTGAATTAACTTTTATAATATTACCTATAAAAGAAATATTTTTATTTAAAACAATAACTTTAATTTTAGTCATTATATTTTCACTTAATAACATTATTTATGTAAATCAGTATAAGGTAATAAAGCTAAATATCTAGCAATTTTTATAGATATAGATAATTTTCTTTGAAATTTAGAACGAATACCCGTAATTCTACTAGGTATAATTTTATTACATTCTGTTATATATTCTTTTAATATATCTATATTTTTATAATCTATCATTTTATTATTATAAAATAATAAATTATTATATTTTTTTTTATTAAAAATTAACATAATAATTCCTCATAAAATTTAAATTATTTATTAAATAAATTAAAATTTAATTTATTAAATTTTCTATTTAATACAGATGAATTTATTTCAGCAAATTTTTTCTTTAATATTATAAATCTTAATATACTATCATTAAATCTAAAATTATTTTCTATTTCTTTTATATATAATTTATTTACTTCTATATTCATTAATATATAATGAGCCTTATACATATTTTTAATAGAATAAGATAAATATTTTAATCCCCAATCTTCTAATCTATTTAATTTACCATTTTTACTATTTATAAAATTTATATAATAATTAATTATATTTTTAATATACATAGTTTTATCTGGATAAACTAAAAAAACTATTTCATAATAACACATATAAATTTAATCCTATTTTTTAATATTTTTATAAAAATTTTTTATATATTTTATATTATTAAAAAATTCTTTAACAGATAAATTAAAATTAATTTTTTTAATTATATTTAAAATATTAATATAATCTTTATAAAAATTTAAATTATTTTTATTATTTTTAAAACAAAATTTAAATTTCTTAAATATAAAATATGAAATATCTATAATAATCTTAGGAATATTTGATTTATAAGCTACTCAAAAACTTAAACTATTATCACAAACACCATCTTTAATTTTATATAAAAAAATAATATTATTTTTTTTTTTAATATAATTAAAATATATTTTTTTAATATTCTTATAAAAATTACCTATATTTATTAACTCATAAAAATGAGTAGAAAATAAAGTAATACATTTAATTTTTTTAGATATATAATTTAAACAAGATCAAGCTAAAGAAACACCTTCATAAAAAGATGTACCTCTACCCATTTCATCAATTAATACTAAACTATTATTAGTAGAATTATTTATTATATAAGACATTTCTGACATTTCTATCATAAAAGTAGACTTATTAGAAATAATATCATCAGAAAATCCTATTCTAGTTAATATTTTATCTATAAATCCTATATAAGCTTCACTAGCAGATACATAACAACCTATATATGCCATTATACATATAAGTGCAATTTGTCTCATATAAGTACTTTTACCACCCATATTAGGACCTGTTATTAATAAAGTTCTAATATTATCATTAATTAAAATATCATTTGTAATAAATTTTGAATGTAAAACATTTTCTAAAATAGGGTGCCTTCCATTTTTTATATTTAAATAAGAATAATTTAAAAAAATTGGTTTATTATAATTTAAAGTAACTGATCTTTCAACAAAACAAGACAAAACATCTAATTCAGAAATATAATCAGATAATAATTTTAAATCTTTTATATAAAAAATAATTTTATTCAAAATTTCATCAAAAATTTTTTTTTCTAAAAAAAAAATTTTTCTTTTAATATTAAATAACTTCAATTCAAATTTCTTAAGATCAGAAAAATAATATCTTTCATAATTTTTTAAAGATTGATATTTAATATAATAATTTGGAATAAATTTTAAATCAGACTTACTAATTTGAATAAAATAACCATAAAATTTATTATATCTAATAAATAAATTATTAATATTTGTTTTTTTTCTTTCTTGTGTTTCTAAAAACATTATATATTCATCACTATTTAAACAAAATTTTTTTAATTTATCTAACTTAGAATTATAACCATTTAATATTAAATTATTTAAATCTTTTTTAGGATTAACAATAGAAATCTTAATCAAATTTATAATATTATCCATTAATTTTTTTTTATTTAATAAAAAATTAAATATTTCATAATTTAATAATTCTTTATTATTAAATAATTTTAATATTTTCAATATAGATTTAAAATAATATTTTAAACTAATTAAATTTTTAGAAGATACATTTTTTAAACAAATTCTACCTATAATTCTTTCTAAATCACCTATATTTTTAAATAATTTTCTTAAATCATCATTTTTTGTTCATATAAAATCCATTATTAAATGACGATTTTTAATTATATTTAAATCATTTAAAGGACGTACTAACCATCTTTTTAATAAACGCCCACCCATAGGTGTAAGAGTAGTATCTAAAACATAAAGTAATGTATTTTTATTATTATTATTTAATGAATTAATAATTTCTAAATTTTTAATAGTATAATAATCAATAAATAAATATTTTATATTATTTAATAATTCAATTTTATTTATATGTAATAAATCTATTAATTGAGTAAATTTAATATAATTTAATAAAAATCCTGCAGATATAATAATAGCTAAATTATCAATTTTAATATTAAAACAATCTAAATTAGATAATTTAAAATGATCTAATAATATATTTAAATATTTTTTATAACAAAATTTTTTATCATATAAAGAATTAAAAATTTTAAAATTATTTGAAACTAAAGAAATATCAAAATTATCTTTAAAATAAACTATTTCAGAAGGATTAGTTTTTAATAATTCAGTTTTAATATCATTTAAATTATTTAATTCTAAAACATAAAATTTACCACTAAATATATCTATTAAAGAATAACCAAAATTATTTGAATTTACTTTTCAAATAGAAGCTATAAAATTATCATTTTTACTATTTAAAAAATTACTTTCTGAAATAGTGCCTGGAGTTATTATTTTTATAACTCTTCTTTCTTTTAATTTACTATTATCTTTAAAATCATTAATTTGGTTACAAATAACTACAGATTCACCTAAATTAATTAATTTAATAATATATTTTTTATAAGAACGAATTGGTATACCAGCCATAGGAACATTTTCATGCTTAACAAATTTTTTAATAGTTAAATGTAAATTTAATAAAGATGATATTTTTTTAGCATCTTCATAAAATAATTCATAAAAATCTCCTATTTGATAAAATAATAAAATATTTTTATATTTTTTTTTAATATTTAAATATTGATTAATTATAGGACTAACATTAACTAATGACATAAATATAATAAAATAAAAAAAATATTAACGTTTAGAATATTGATGTCTACAACGCGATTTTCTTAAACCATATTTTTTTCTTTCAACCTTTCTAGAATCTCTAGTAATAAAACCTCATAATTTTAATTTTAATTTACAATTAATATCATATTTTAATAAAACTTTACTTATACCATGTCTTATAGCAATAGCTTGACTAGATATACCTCCACCTTTTACTGTTATATAATAATTAAATTTATTAAAATATTTTTTATCTTTAAAAATATTAAAAGGTTGCATAATTATATATTTATATTTTATTAAAAAAAAATAATTATTTAATAAAATATTATTTATCTTAATTATTCCATTACCTTTTGTCATAAAAATTCTAGCTGAAGAAGTTTTTCTACGACCAGTACTATAAAAATTATACATATTAAATTTTAATTAACTAATATTAATTTTTGAGAATTATGTTTATGTAAATTATTATTATATATTTTCAATCTTTTAAGCATTAAAGATCCTAAAAAATTTTTAGGTAACATACCTTTAACAGAATACTTAATAATTCTTTCAGGAAATTTTTTAAATATATCTTTAAAATAAATTTTTTTTAAATTACCAACAAATCCACTGTGGCTATAATATAATTTATTATTAAATTTATTACCTGTAACAATTATTTTTTTAGCATTTAAAACAACAACATAACCTCCATTAATAACATTTGATTTATAATTATAATTATATTTACCCATTAACAAATATACTATTTTAGTACATAATCTACCTAAAATTATATTTTTAGCATTTAATAAATATCATAAATTACTTTTTTTACTACTATTTAAATATAACATTAATTTAAAATCCTATAATTAATTTAAACCACCAACAGTAATAGATTCAATTTTTAAAGTAGGTTGACCTACACTAACTGGAATATTTTGATTATCTTTACCACATAAACCCATACCATCATCAAATTTTAAATCATTACAAACCATACTAATTTTATTCATAATATCAATAGAAGAACCTATTAAAGTAGCACCTTTAATTGAATTTAAGATTTTTCCCTTTTTAATTATATAACCTTCTAATATACTAAAAACAAAATTTCCAGAAGTAATATCAACCTGACCACCTAATAAGTTAACAACATACAAACCATAATCTATACTATTTATAACATCATTAAAATTACATTTACCTGGTAATAAATATGTATTACTCATTCTTGGAATTGGTAAATCAGAATAAGAAGCTCTTCTACCACTACCATTAGACTCCATATTCATTAAATAAGCATTAAATTTATCTAACAAAAAACATTTTAAAATACCATTTTTAACTAAAACTCTTTTTTGAGATATAACACCTTCATCATCTATAGTACTAGAACCTCTTTTTTCATAAAGAGTATTATCATCAATAATCGTACAATTATTTGATGCAATTTTTTTATTCATATACTTATAATATAAAGATATTCCTTTTCTATTAAAATCAGCTTCTAACCCATGACCTATAGCTTCATGAAATAAAACACCTGGTGAACCACTAGATAAAACTACTGGCATATTACCTGCTGGAGCATTACTAGCATATAAATTATTTATAGCTATTCTAACAGATTCATTAGCTCAATAATTAATAAAAAATATATCTTTATCATATTTTTTACATAATAATTCATTAAATGAATAACAACCTCCACCTCCACTTATCCCTATTTCCTTTTTAGACTTACTTTCTATTTGAACTTTTATTGATAAATTAACCAAAGGTCTAATATCTCCAGTTAATAAATAATTAATATCTGACAATAAAATTAAATCATATTTACAAAATAAATTTAATGAAATAAAATTAATTCTACAATCTATTTTTTTTATATAATTATATAAATCAAATAAAATACTTATTTTAAATTTATTAAATTTATAATTTATAGGAGAAATAATATTATTAATAAATTTATTCTTTAAAATAAATAATTTTTGTTTTTTATTTAAAATATTTTTTTTAAAAAATACTTTTAAAGTATTAATTAATTTAAATATAGAATTTTTATTTATTTTATTTGTATAAGAAAAAATTGTTTTATCTTTTTTATTTAATCTAATTCCAACACCCTTTTTATAATTTAAAAAATTACTTTTTAATCTATTATTCTCTAAACATAAATATTCACTATAAGAATCCTGAAAATAAATATCTCCATAATCTGAATCATATGTATTTATTTCATTAATCATATTTAAAATATCTAATTTTGATATATTATTTTTTTCTAAAATTTTTTCAAAAACTATATCTAAACTCATAATTAACTCTGACAAAAATTTAAAATATTATAAAAAATAATAATATAAATTAATATTAATAATATAAAATAAAATTAAAATAAAATAAAATTTAATTACATAAATTATTAAATTTAATATAAAATTATTTAAACTATTATTATATAATAATCTAAAAATGTATTAAATAATTTATATATTAAATAAATTATATAAATATTAAATAATTTTAAACTAATATATTTAATTTGTATAAAAATTAATAATAATATAATTAAAATATATAATTATAAATATTTTTTATTAAAAATATATATTATATATTAATAATATTTTATTATAATATAATATATTAAAATTAAAATATGTTAATTATTAAAAACTAATAAATAAAAAAAAATAAATTTAAACTATAATAAATATATGTATGCAATAATTGAAATTGGTAGTAAACAATATAAAATAAAAAAAAAACAAAATATTATAGTAGAAAAAATAAATAAAAATATAGGAAAAAAAATAAAATTAAAAATTATATTAATATTTACAAAAAAAAATAAAATTATAATAGGAAAAAAAATAAAAAAATATATAGTAATAGCTAAAATAAAAAAACATATAAAAAATAAAAAAATAAAAATAATAAAATTTAAAAGAAGAAAAAATTACAAAAAAAAAAAAGGTCATAAACAAAAATTAACTATTTTAAAAATTAAATCAATAAAAAAAACAAATGGCACATAAAAAAGCTGGTGGGTCTACTAAAAATGGAAGAGATTCACATTCAAAAAGACTAGGAATTAAATGTTATGGTAATCATATTGTAAATCCAGGAAATATAATTATAAAACAAAGAGGTACAAAATTTCATCCAGGAAAAAACGTAAAATGTGGAAAAGATTATACATTATACGCTATTAAACATGGAAAAGTAAAATTTGAAATTAAAGGAATAAACAAAAAAAAATTTATAAGTATAATATAAGTAAAATAAAAGTGAAAAAAAATTATTCAGAAAATAAAATTAAATTAATATTAATTTCAGGAAATGGAGGAAATGGAATAATAAGCTTTTATAGAAATAAATTCATAACAAAAGGAGGCCCAGATGGAGGTAATGGAGGTAAAGGAGGAAATATTTTTTTCACAACAGATAATAATATAAATTCATTAAATTATTTAAAAAATAAAAAAAAAATAGTAGCTGAAAATGGGCATAATGGAGGTAAAAATAACCGTACCGGTAAAAAAGGAAAATCAATACATATTAAAATACCTATAAATACTAAAATAACTATATTAAAAAAAAAAAAAAAAATAATATATTTAAAAAAAAATAAAAAAACTATATTAATAGTAAAAGGAGGTAAACAAGGAATAGGTAATAATAAATTTAAATCATCTACAAATAGAACACCTTTAAAATATACAAAAGGACAAAAAGGAAAAAAAATAAAAATTAAAATAAAACAAATATATAAATATGACATAGGAATTATAGGATTACCTAATTCTGGAAAATCTAGCTTATTTAAAAAACTTACATCAAATAAAACTAAAATAAAAAATTATTTATTTACAACTCTATATCCACAAATAGGAATATTAAAAAATAAAAACAAAAACATCAAATTTAGTTTAGTAGATACACCAGCTTTAATTAAAGGATCATATAAAAAAAAAAATGGTTTAGGAATAAAATTTCTAGAATATATAATTAATTGTAAAATTTTATTACATATTATAGAAATAAATACAAATATAAATATAATAATAAAAAATATAAAAATAATAAACAATGAATTAAATTATTATAATAAAAAAATAAAAAATAAAAAACAATGATTAATATTTAATAAATATGATTTAATTAAATATAAAAATATTAAAAAAAAAATAAAAAAAAAATTAAAATATATAAAATTTAATAAAAAAATATTTTTTATATCAATAAAAAAAAATAAAGGAATAAAAATATTAAAATTAAAATTATATAAATATATTATTAAAAATTAATAACCAAAAATTTATTTAAATGAGATTAAAAAATGAATAAAATTCTTATGACTATAAAAGGAGAAAAAAAATTACGTAAAAAATTAGAAATTTTAAAAAAAAATAAAAGACCTAAAATAATATTATCAATCTTAGAAGCAAGAAAATTTGGAGATTTAAAAGAAAACGCAGAATATCATGCTGCAAAAGAAGAACAATTATTATGCGAAAAAAAAATAAAAGAAATAGAATATAAATTATTAAATGCTCAAATAATAGATATTACTAAAATTAATAATAAAAAAAAAATAATATTTGGTTCTAAAATAAAAATTAAAAATTTAATAAATAATAATATTTTCATATATAGAATAGTAGGAGATGATGAATCTAATATAAAAAAAAAATTAATATCTATAAATTCACCATTATCTAAAAAATTAATTGGAAAAAAAATTAATAATATTATTAATATAAAAACATTAAAAGGAAATATTAAATATAAAATATTAAAAATCAAATAATTATATTTAAATATTAAATAAAATAAATATAAAAATAAAATAAACAAAAATGAAAAAAAAAAAAAAAAAAATGAATTTATTTAAATAATAAAAATAAATATATAAAATTATCTAAAAAATATAATTTAAAATCTAAATCATGATTTAAACTATTTGAAATAAATAAAAAAAATAAAATTTTCAAAAAAAACGATAATGTTATTGATTTAGGATCATCACCAGGAGGTTGAACAAAATTTACCATAAACAAAATCAAACCTAAAGGAAAAATATTTTGTTGTGATATTTTACCTATGAAAAAAATTAATAATATTAATTTTATTAAAGGTAATATTTGTAATAAAAAAATATTTAATTTAATTATCAAAATAACAAAAAAATATAATATAAATAATATAATATCAGATATATCACCAAATATAACAGGTATAAAAGAAATAGATAATCCTAAAAATAAATATATAATAAAAACAATATTAAAATTATGTAAAAAAAAATTAAACATAAATGGAAATTTAATAATAAAAATATTTTTAGGAAAAATTTTTTCTAATTTTTACAAAAAAATTAAAAATATATTTAATTATATTAAAATTCAAAAACCACAATCTTCTAATATTTTTTCTAAAGAAATATATATAATAGCTAAAGGATATAAAAATAATCTATAAAATATTTTTAACAAAAATTAAATATTTAAAAAAATGATAAAAAATTTAACATTTTGATTAACTATTACAATAATATTATTATTACTTTTTAATAATTATAAAAATAATTATTATTATAATGAATTAAATTATTCTAATTTTTTATTAGATATTAAAAACGATACAATTAAAAAAATAATAATTGATGGAAGAGAATTAAAAATAATTAAAAAAAACAATTATAAATATAAAACTTATATGCCAATAAATGATATAAGTTTAATTAATAAACTTACCAAAAAAAATATAATTATAGAAAGTATATATAAAAAACAACCTAATATAATAATATCACTATTAATATCATGAACACCAATAATATTAATAACAATTATATGAATAATATTTATTAAACAAATAAAATATGGAGGAAGTAAAAATAATTTATTTTTTAATAAAAATAAAGCTAAAATATTTAAAAAAAATATTAAAATAACATTTAAAAATATAGCAGGGTGCGATGAAGCTAAAGAAGAAGTAAAAGAATTAGTAGAATTTTTAAAAAAACCAAAAAAATTTCAAAAATTAGGTGCTAAAATTCCAAAAGGAATACTAATGATTGGTCCACCAGGAACAGGTAAAACATTATTAGCAAAAGCTATAGCTGGAGAATCAAAAGTACCATTTTATAATATTTCAGGATCAGATTTTGTAGAAATGTTCGTAGGAGTAGGAGCTTCAAGAGTAAGAAATATGTTTGAAGAAGCAAAAAAAAAATCTCCTTGTATAATATTTATAGATGAAATAGATGCAGTAGGTAGACAAAGAGGAATAGGTATAAGTGGAGGTCATGACGAAAGAGAACAAACATTAAACCAAATATTAGTTGAAATGGATGGATTTAATAATAATAAAGGAATTATTATAATAGCAGCTACAAATAGACCTGATGTATTAGATCCAGCACTATTAAGACCAGGAAGATTTGATAGAAAAGTAATTATAAATTTACCAGACCTATTAGGTAGAATACAAATATTAAAAATACATACCAAAAAAATACCTCTAAATAAAGATATAAATATTAATATAATAGCTAAAAGTACACCAGGATTTTCAGGAGCCGATTTAGCAAATTTAATTAATGAATCAGCATTATTAGCAGCAAAAAATAATCTTAAAAACGTATCAATGAAAGAATTTGAAAAATCTAAAGATAAAATTTTAATGGGGACAGAACGAAAAACATTAATAATGACAAATAAACAAAAAGAATCAATTGCTTATCACGAAGCAGGTCATACAATTATAAGTAAATTAGTGCCAGAACATGATCCAGTACATAAAGTAACAATAATACCTAGAGGAAAATCATTAGGAATAACATTTTTTTTACCTGAAAATGACAATTTATTTATAAGTAATAAATATTTAAATAGTAAAATATCTACTTTATATGGAGGAAGAATAGCTGAAGAAATTATATATGGAAAAGAAAATATATCAATAGGATCAAGTAATGATATTAAAATAGCTACTATAATAGCTAAAAATATGGTTACAAAATGAGGTTTATCTAAAAAAATAGGTCCAATATTATATGAAGATAAAGAAAATTTAATTATAAATAAATCTTATAATAATAAAAATTTTTCAGAATATATTTATAAAATTATAGATAAAGAAATTAAAAATATTATATATATAAATTATAAAAGAGCTAAAAAAATATTAATAAAAAATATTAATATACTTCATAAAATGAAAGATAAATTAATAAAATATGAAACTTTAAATAAAAAAGATATAGATAAAATAATGAATCAATAAAATAATTAAATTTTCTTATATAATAAATAAAATATTTAATAAAAAATGTTATTTTATATAATATAATTATTTAAATATTAAAATATTTATATTATTAAATTAAATTAAAATTAAATAAAATGTACGTTTTTTTTTTAACAATTTTTTTTATTATTTCAATAATTCTAATCATATTAATAATAATTTCACCTAGTGAAAATAATATAATTGGATCAACAATTAATAATAATAATACACAAAATACAGTTATAACATTTAAAATACTTAAAAATACTTTAAATTATATAATAACTATATTTTCAATATTATTTTTTATAATAACTATTATATTAAATAATATAAATAATATAAAAATTAAAAATTATAATAATAATTTTAATAAATATAATAAAATGAAAAAAAATAAAAAAATTTAATTAATATAAAACCGGGATGGTGAAATTGGTAAACACACTATTTTGAGGAAATAGTTCTTTAATGAAATACGGGTTCAAATCCCGTTCCCGGTATTTAATTCAAATAAAAATATAATTTTATAATTTTAAAAATATGAATAAAAAAATTATAGAAGTAGCAGAAGCTGTATCAAATGAAAAATCTTTACCTAGAGAAAAAATATTTAAAACATTAGAAACTGCTTTAGAAATAGCTATAAAAAAAAAATATAAAAAAGAAATAGACATAAAAGTTTATATAAACAGAAAAAATGGAATATTTAATATTTATAGAAGATGAACTATAGTAAAAAATGTAAAAAATCCAGAAAAAGAAACAAATTTTAAAAATATAAAAAAAAAAAATTTTAAAATAGGAGATTTTATAAAAAATAAAATTAAATTAATAAAATTTGATAGAATATCTACTCAAATAGTTAAACAAATTATAATTCAAAAAATAAAAGAAGCTGAAAAATTAATGTTTCTAAAAAAAATAAAAAATAAAAAAGGAAAAATAATATCAGGATTTATTAAAAAAATAAAAAAAAATTATATAACTATAGATATAGGATTTAATTTAGAAGCTATTTTATTAAAAAAAGATATGATATTAACAGAAAAATTTAACAAAAATAATAAAATAAAAGGATTAATATATAATATTTATAAATTAAAAAATGAATATCAAATATTAATAACTAGAATTAAAAATAAATTTTTAATTGAACTTTTAAAAAAACAAATACCAGAAATTAAAAAAAAAATAATTAAAATAAAATCAATATCACGTAATCCTGGATTAAGATCTAAAATAGCAGTTAAAACTAAAGACAAAAGAATAGATCCTATAGGTACATGTATAGGTATAAAAGGTTTAAGAATAAAAAAAATATCAAATGAATTATCAGGAGAAAAAATAGATATAATTTTATGAAATAAAAATCCTAAAAAATTTGTCATTAATTCAATGTCACCAGCAAAAATACTAAATATATTATTAATAAAAAAAAAAAAAATTATGATAATAAAAGTAAAAAATAATAATATAGCTAAAGCAATAGGAAAAAATGGACAAAATATTAAACTAGCTTCAGAATTAACAGGATGAAATATAAATATTTCAAATAATAACAAAAATAAAATATAATAATATATTTATAAATTAAAATAATAAAAATGTACATTAAAAAAAATAATAAAAAAAATAATAGATTTAATATAAAATTTAAAAAAAAATTTTTTTATAAAAAAAAAAATAAACGATTTAAAAAAATAAAAAATAAAAAATTAAATAAATTAAAAAAAAAAAACAATAATATATTAAATAATAAAATAAATAAAAAAAAAAATAAAAAATATAATAAATATAAAAATTTAAAAAAAAAAATTTTAATTAATAGAAAAATAGGTAATAAAATAAAAACAAGACCACCTATTATAACTATAATGGGACATGTAAATCATGGTAAAACATCATTAATAAATTATATAAAATCTTCAAATAAAAAAATTAAAGAATACGGAAATATAACACAAAATATAAATACATATAATATAAAAACAAAATTAGGTAAATTAACTATATTAGATACTCCAGGTCATTCAACATTTATAGATATGAGAAAAAGAGGCATAAACATATCAGATATAATAATATTATTAATAGCTATTGATGATGGAATTATGCCTCAAACTTTAGAAGTTATAAAATATGCTAATAAAAATCATGTTCCTATAATAATTACAATAAATAAAATTGATAAAATAAATTATTTACATAATATAAAAAAAATAAAAGAAGAAATATATAAATATAATTTAATATATAAAAATATACAATTTTCTAAAATATTTATTAAAATATCAACCAAAAATAAAATAGGAATAAAAAAATTAATAAAATATATATTTATTAAATCTAAATCAATAAATTTAAATACTATATATAATGGAATGGCTTCAGGAATAATATTAGATTCAAGAATAAATAAAAATATAGGTACAATAACAAAAATTTTAATTAAAAAAGGGACATTAAAAACAGGAAATATTATTTTATGTAATGAAACATATGGAAAAATAAAATGTATTTTAAATAATAAAAAAAAAATTAAAAAAGCTACACCTTCTATGATAATAGAAATATTAGGATTATCTAATATACCAAAATTAGGTGAAAAATTTATAATTGTAAATAATAAAAAATTAGCTAAAAAAATATCACTTTTAAAGTATAAAAAAAATAAACAAAAAAAACTAGAAAAAATAAAAAAAAAACAAATTAATAACTTTTTGCTTAAAAAAAATAAAATTAATAAATTAAATATAATAATAAAAACTAATTTATTAAGTATAGTAAAAACTATTAAAAATACTATTACAAAACAGATTTCTAAAAATATAAAAATAATATATAAAGGTATTGGAAATATAAATGAAAATGATTTAATATTTGCAAAAACAACAAATTCAATAATATTTTCTTTTAATGTTAAAAAAAATAATTCTATAAAAAATAATAATAAATATAATATTAAAATATATTATTTTTCATTAATACATAAATTAATTAAAAAAATTAAAAAAATATATAAATTAAAATTTAATAAAAAAAATAATGAAAATAATATTATTATAGGAGAAGCTATTATACAAAATATATTTAAATTTAAAAAATTAGATTCAATTGCTGGATGTAAAGTAATAAAAGGATTTATAAACATTAATAACATTATACAAATAATAAGAAATAATAAAAAAATATACGAAGGAAAAATAAAATCAATACAAAAATTTAAAAACAAAATAAATATAGTTTATAAAAATTCAGAATGTGGAATACATATAAATAATTTTAATAAAATTAAAATAGGTGATAAAATAATTTCAATAAAATAAAATGAATAAAATAAAATTTAATAAAATAAATAAAGAAATACAAAAAAATATAATTAATATATTAATTAATAAATTCAATTATATTTTTAAAAAAAATATTTTATATATAAATCATATATATTTAAATAAAAACTTTTCTTTTATAAAAATATATATAAATTTTTATAACTATAAAAATTATATTATAAACAAAAAAATAATATATATTTTACAAAAATCAGAAAAATATATAAAAAATAATATTATAAAAAAAACATATTTTAAATATTTACCTAAAATTTATTTTAAAATAGATAATTTTTATAAAAAAAAAAAAAGATTATTTAATTTATTAAAAAAAATTAAAAAATAAATCATGAATTTAAATTTTAATAAAATAAATGGTTTATTAAATTTTTATAAACCATCAGGTATAACCTCTAATAATGCATTAACTAAAATAAAAAAAATATTTAAACCTTATAAAATAGGATTTATAGGAACATTAGATCCTATATCTTCAGGAATATTACTAATATGTTTTGGAAAAACAACTAAATTATCTAAATTTATAATCAAAGAAAAAAAAACATATAAAGTAACAATTGTATTAGGAATAAATACTAATACTTATGATGCATATGGTTTTATAACTAAAAAAAATAAAATAAAATTTAAAAAAAAAAAATTAATTAATTTAATAAAAAAAAATAAAGGTAAAATTAAACAAAATATACCAATATATTCATCATGTAAATATAAAGGTAAACCTTTATACAAATATGCAATTAAAGGAATTAATATAAAAAAAAAAAAATATATTAAAATTTATAAAATAAAAATTTTAAAATTTTATAAGAATATATTAAAATTATTAATTAAATGCTCAAAAGGAACATATATAAGAAGTATAATTTATAAAATAGGTAAAAAATTAAAATGTGGAGCATATATAATTAAATTAAAAAGAATTAAAATAGGTAATTTTAATATCAAAAAATCATATAAATTTAAAGATTTTACAAAAATTAAAAATATAAATAAAATAATAATAAAACATAAAAAATTAATAAATAAATATAAAATAAAATAAAATTATGAAAAAATTAGTAATTATTAGACATGGTGAAAGTATTTGAAATAAAAAAAATATTTTTACAGGATGAACAGATATAAAATTATCACTAAAAGGGATTAAAGAAGCTAAAAATGCTGGAAAAATATTAAAAAAAAATAAATTTAATTTTGATTTAGCATATACATCATACTTAAATAGAGCTATACATACAACATGAGAAATTTTATTTAAATTAAATATAGTATGAATAAAAATAATAAAAACATGAAAATTAAATGAAAGACATTATGGTAAATTACAAGGATATAATAAAAAAAAAATATTAAAAAAATATGGAAAAAAAAAATTTCAAGAATGAAGAAGAAGTTATAAAATTAATCCTCCAAAAATAAAAATAAATGATTATAGATATCCTGGAAAAGAAAAAAAATATAAAAAATTAAAAAATAATGAAATACCTTTAGGAGAAAGTTTATTAGAAACATATAATAGAGTAATACCATATTGAAATAAAAAAATATATCCAAATTTATTAAAAAATAAATTAATATTAATTGTAGCACATGGTAATTCTTTAAGAGCATTAATAAAACATATAGAAAATATATCAGATAATAATATAACTAAATATGAAATACCTACAGGTAATCCAATAGTATATGAATATGAAAATAATAAAAAAAAAATAATTATAAAAAATAAATATTTTATTAAATAAAATTATAAAAAATGGCCCCTATCGGATTCGAACCAATGACCAAGCGATTATGAGTCGCCTGCTCTACCTCTGAGCTAAAGGGCCATTTATAAATAATAACAAAATAAACAAATAAATTCAAATATATTATTTTTTATAATTCTTTTTATATTTTAAAATTTTAACTATAGAAGGCCTTAATAATCTATTATTAAGTAAATATCCATCTTGTAAAATTTCTATAATAACATTATTTTCAGATTTTTTTTTAGTATAAACTACAGATATAGCCTGATGAAAATTAGGATCAAATTTATTAAATTTAGTATTTAAACTTAAAATACCAAATTTTTTTAAAACAAATAAAAAATTTTTTAATGTTAATTTTATACCTTTATAATTTACAAAAGAATTTACATTTTTATCTTTACAAACAATTATTGAAGATTTTAAATTATCTATTATAGGTAATAAATCTTTAGAAAATTTCTCTAAAGAATATTTATATATTTTATTAATATTATTTTCATTTGATTTAATAATATTATCTACTTCTGCTTTATGACGTAAATTAATATCATAAATATCTTTTTTAAATAAAGATAATTTATTATTTAATTTTTTAATAAATTTATTCTTTTTTTTTATTTTTTTATTTAATTTTTTTAAATCAATATTCAATTTACTAATACAAATATTTTCACAACATAAATTATTATTATCTATATTATCTTTAATTTTATCAAATTTATTTTTATTATAAATATCTTTTTTAATTTTATCATAATTTTTATTATCTTTAATCATATTTATACCTAATAAAATATTTATTAAATTTTAAATAATTTTTTATAAAATATTATAAATTAGTTATTATAATATAACAATAAATAAATATTTAATATTAAATTATTAATTTAAATAATGAAAATAAAAAAAAATATTATATATAATAAATTTATAAAAAAAAATTATTTAATTAAAAAACAATTTCAAGCAGGTATAATATTAAAAGGTTGAGAAGTTAAATCAATACTTAAAAAAAATATAGATATAAAAAATAGTTATATTAAAATAAATAATTTGAAAGAAATATTTTTAATAAATTTAAATATATTTCCACTTAGTAATAATATTATATATAAAAAAAAAAGAAAAATAAAAATTTTATTAAAAAAAAAAGAAATAAATTATTTATATAATAAATCAAATATAAAAGGATACACAATAATATTAATATCAATAATAATAAAAAAACCATGATTTAAAACAATAATAGCTTTATGTAAAGGAAAAAAAATATATGATAAAAGAGAAAAAATAAAATATAAAAAATGAAATTTATAATATAAATTTATTGACTTTATAATTTAAAACAACTAACATATAATATTAAAAGGGGTTGATTATAGGTTTTGACAAATTAAATTAATTCTAATGTGCATGTCGAGGTAACGATAGGCCGCGTTAAAAATCGTAAAATTTTAGTTGCAAATAACAACAAAAATTATGCTTTAGCAGCCTAAAAAACTGTAAGAGCCATTTTTATATATTTATTTTATCTCTTTATAAATATAAAAATGTCATTTAAAAGAGAAAAATTATAGAAGTCTATATTCTATAATTTTAAAAAACTATAGACTAATTAATTATTAATTTTTTTTATTTTTAATAATTAATAAAAATTAAAATAAAATAAACATGTAGTATCAAAAGAATAAATTATTTTGGAAGCGGGTTCGAATCCCGCCAACTCCATTTAAAAGAAGGTGATTAACTCAGTGGTAGAGTATCTCTTTTACAAGGAGAAAGTCGATGGTTCAATTCCATCATCACCTAATTTTTAAATTTTTTTTCAATATTTAATATATCTTTATAAAATAATTTAGAAAAATTTTTTTCATATATATAAATTAAATAAGAAACTGTAATTTCAAATAATTTTTTATTACAAGATTTTATAATTTTATTTAAAAACTTATTATAAAAATTTAAAGTTAAGTTATTTCTATTTAAATTATTTTCAATTAAACTAATAATTTTATTTAATCTACAATTTAATAAATCTTTAAATTTAGGAATAAATATTTGATTAATATTATTATTAAATATTCTTTTAATATTTAATAAAAATTTCATATCTTTACGTTCTAAAAATAATATTGCTTTACCAATATTATCTGCCCTACCTGTTCTACCTATTCTATGTATATAAGAATTAGTATCATAAGGAATATCATAATTAATTATTAAATTTACATCTTTTATATCTAATCCTCTAGAGGCTATATCAGTAGCTATTAAAATAGTTTTTATACCTTTTCTAAAATTTAATATTATTTTCTCTCTTAAAAATTGATTCATATCTCCATTTAATGGAGAACATAAATATCCTTTTTTTTCAATTAAAGATGATAATTTTAAACTAAAATCTTTTGTTTTAACAAAAATTATTAATCTTGTAAAAAATTCAATTTCTAAAAATTTTATTAAAGTATCAAATTTATTTTTAAAATTTATAAAACAATAATATTGTTTAATATTTAAATTATACTTGTCACTAATAATAATTTCCTTAGGATTATTCATAATATCTTTAATAATTTTTCTAATTACTAAAGACATAGTAGCTGAAAATAAAGCTGTTTGATGTAAACAACTAATTTTATTTATAATAATTTTTACATCATTAATAAAACCCATATGTAACATTTCATCAGCTTCATCTATTACTAACATTTTAATATTAGATAAAGATAATGTTTTTTTTTTATTAATATGATCTAATAATCTACCTGGTGTAGCTACTATAATATGAGGTTTAAGTTTTAAATTTAAAAATTGAATTTTATAACTTTGCCCACCATATAAAGGTAATATTTTAATATTTTTAATATATTTAGAAAATATTTTAAAAAAATTAGAAATTTGTATAACTAATTCTCTAGTAGGAGATAAAACTAAAATTTGTAAATTATTTTTAATATTTACTTTATTTAAAATAGGTAATACAAAAGAAGCAGTTTTACCACTACCAGTTTTAGCAATTGCTAATATATCTTGACCTTTTAAAAATAAAGGAATACATTTTTTTTGTATTTCAGTAGGATATTTATAACCAATTTCTTTAATAACTTTTAATAAATTACTATTTAAACCAAAATTATTAAAATTAATTATACTATTATTAGTAGTACTTGACTTCATATATTATTCCGTTAAAACATATTATGTTTATAATATTTTATTTAAAATTTAATAAAATAATTTTAAATATTGTGAATACTTAATTTCATTTTTCCATTATTAACATCTATATTAATAATTTTTACAAATATAAATTGACCAATTTTAAAAAAATTAAAAATATTATTTATTTTTTTTTTAATTATTTCAGATATATGTAATAAACCTTCTTTACCATTTTTAAATAAAACAAATATTCCAAAATCTAATATTTTAATTATTTTTACTTTATAAATATTTCCTATTTTTAAAGTTTCAGTTATTTTATTAATACTATTAATAACATTATTAATATCTTTTTGATTAGATGAAATTATCTTAATAATACCATTATCTTCAATTTCTATTAAACAATTATTTTTTTCTGTAAGATTTTTAATTACTGAACCACGCTTTCCTATTACATATTTAATTTTATCAACACTAATTTTTAAATTAAAAATTTTAGGTGCAAAAGGTGAAATTTTAATATTACTTTTATTTATTGATTTATTCATTTTTTCTAAAATATATAATCTAGATTTTTTTGCTTTAAATAAAGAATATTTAATAATATCAAATTTAATACCTTTAATTTTCATATCCATTTGAAGAGCTGTTATACCCTTATAAGTACCAATAACCTTAAAATCCATATCACCTAATCTATCTTCATCTCCTATTATATCAGATAAAATAAAATTTTTATTATTATATCTTAATAAACCCATTGCTATACCAGAAACATTATATTTTACAGGAACACCAGCATCCATCAAAGCCAATGAAGCTCCACATACAGAAGCCATAGAAGAAGAACCATTAGATTCTAAAATATCTGAAACAACTCTTATAGTATAAGGAAAAATATCATTTTTAGGTAAAATAGGTAATATACCTTTTTTAACTAAATAACCATGTCCAATTTCTCTTCTTTTAGGTATACCTAAATTTCCTATTTCTCCTACTGAATAAGGAGGAAAATTATAATGAAAAATAAATTTATCAATTCTATCACCTAAAAATATATCATTAAAATTTTGAGCATCCTTATTAGTACCTAATGTAACAGTTACCAAAGCTTGAGTTTCACCTCTAGTAAACAAAGAAGAACCATGCACTCTTTTTGGCAAAAATCCAATTTTTATATCTATATCACGTATATCATCTTTTTTTCTACCATCTATACGAATATTATTTTCAATTAAATTATTAATAACAACATCTTTTTCTATTTTATAAAATTCAATTAATATTATATATTCATTAAAATCATATTTATATTTTATTAAATTTAAAATTAAATTATTTTTAAGAATATCTAATTTTTTATTTCTATCTTTTTTAGATAAAAACAAAGAATATATATATTTTATTTCTTCTTTACAAAAAATATTAATATAATTTTTTAAATTTTTTGAAATTTTATTATTTATATAAGAAAAATCAAAATTTATAATTTTACTTTTATATGTTAAAGAAAATAATTTAATATTTTCAATAACTTTTAAATATTTATTAAAACCAAAATCAATAGCATTTAAAATTTCATTTTCATTTAAATTTTTACAAGATGCGTCAATAACAGTAATTCCACTAGAAGTCCCAGCAATTATTAAATCTAATTTACTTAAACACATATCTGATAACATAGGATTTAATACAAATTTTTTATTTATATATCCTACTCTAGCAGCACCTAAAATTTTTATAGGTATATCTGATATACTTAAAACTGCTGAAACAGCTATTATAGATAATATATCAGCTGTAATTTGAGGATCAACAGAAACAACATTAACAACTATTTGTATTTCATTTAAAATATTTTTATTAAATAATGGTCTTATAGATCTATCTATTAATCTAGAAATTATAATTTCTATATCACTAAATCTACCTTCTCTTCTAAAAAAACTTCCAGGGATTTTACCTATAGAATAAAAATTTTCTTTATAATTAACATTTAAAGGTAAAAACTTCTGATCATTATTTAATTCATTATTATAAACTAAAGTAACTATTATAATAGTATCATTAATCCTTGCCATTAAAGAAGCAGTTGATTGTCTAGCTATAAAATTAGTTTCTAATATTATATTCAAATCACCATATTTAAATTCAAAAATATTATTCTTAAGCAAAACTATTTACCTTTTAAAATTAATAAAATAATACATTTATATTAACGTCTAATCTTTATTTTTTTTAATAAATTTTCATATTTATTAATATTATTAATTTTTAAATAATGTAATAATTTACGTCTTTTAAAAACTAATTTTAAAAGACCTTTTTTACTATGAAAATCCTTTTTATAATTTAAAAAATGATTTTGTAACTTATTTATTCTAAAAGTTAATAAAATTATTTGTATTTCTGTACATCCAATATTTTTTTTATTATTACAATAATATTTAATAACTTGTTTTTTATTATCAAAATTTAATAACATATAAAATATTTCCATAAAAATATAAATATATAAAGCCTTTAATTATTATAAAGGCTTATATATTAATTAAAATTAAATTAATAACATTTAAATAAAAAATATTATTAATTATTACATCATACCATTCATACCACCCATATTATTATTATTAATATTATTATTAGTATTATTACTATCTAATTCTTCTTTAGGTAAATCTGTTATCATACATTCAGTAGTAACCATTAAACCAGCTACAGAAGCAGCATATTGTAAAGCAGAACGAGTCACTTTAGTAGGATCTAAAATACCCATATCTATCATATCACCATATCTTTCAGTAGCAGCATTATAACCATAATTACCACTACCTGCTTTAACATTATTAGTTACAACAGAAGGTTCATCACCAGTATTATAAACAATTTGACGTAAAGGAGATTCCATTGCTTTTAAAGCTACTCTAATACCCATATTTTGATCTTCATTTTGCGCAGTTAAATTATTTAATCTTTCTGCTACTCTTACTAAAGCAACTCCACCTCCAGCAACTACACCTTCTTCTACAGCTGCTCTAGTTGCATGTAATGCATCTTCTACACGAGATTTTTTCTCTTTCATTTCAACTTCAGTTGCCGCACCAACTTTAAGAACAGCAACACCACCAGATAATTTAGCTACTCTTTCTTGTAACTTTTCTTTATCATAATCAGAAGTAGATTCATCAATTTGTTGACGAATTTGTAAAATTCTATTTGATATTTCTTTTTGACTACCAGAACCATCAATTATAGTAGTATTATCTTTATTAATAATTATTTTTTTAGCAGAACCTAAATCTTCTAAATTAGATTTTTCTAAATCCATACCTATTTCTTCAGAAATAACTACACCATGTGTTAAAACAGCTATATCATGTAACATAGCTTTTCTTCTATCACCAAAACCAGGTGCTTTAACTGCAGCTACTTTTACTATACCTCTCATAGTATTAACTACTAAAGTAGCTAAAGCTTCACCTTCAACATCTTCTGCTATAATTAATAAAGGCTTATTAGATTTAGAAACAGATTCTAATATAGGTAATATTTCTCTAATATTAGATATTTTTTTATCTACTAATAAAATAAATGGATTATCTAATTCTATTATCCCAGATTCAGTTTTATTAATAAAATAAGGAGATAAATACCCTCTATCAAATTGCATACCTTCAACTACATCTAATTCATCCTGTAAACCGGTACCTTCTTCAACAGTTATAACTCCTTCTTTACCTACTTTTTCCATTGCTTTAGCTATTAATTTACCTACTGTTTCATCTGCATTAGCAGATATAATACCTACTTGAGCAATAGATTTGGAATCTGAACACGGAACAGAAATTTTTTTTAACTCAATTACTGCATTACTAACTGCTTTATCTATACCTCTTTTTAAATCCATAGGATTCATACCTGCAGCTACAGCTTTTAATCCTTCATTAACTATAGATTGAGCTAAAACTGTTGCTGTTGTAGTACCATCACCAGCAACATCATTAGATTTAGATGCTACTTCTTTAACCATTTGAGCACCCATATTTTCAAATTTATCTTCTAATTCAATTTCTCTAGCTACAGAAACACCATCTTTAGTAATTATAGGAGCACCAAAAGATTTATCTAAAACAACATTTCTACCTTTAGGTCCTAACGTAACTCTAACTGCATCTGCTAAAATATTTACTCCACGTAAAATTTTAGATCTAGCATCATTACCAAACTTTACATCTTTAGCTGACATATTTACTCCAATTTTTTATATTTTAAATTATTATTATTTTATTATTCTAATATAGCTAATACATCACTTTCAGACATAATTAAAACTTCTTCATTATCCAATTTTTCAGTTTTAATACTATATCCATCATTAAAAATAATTAAATCACCTACTTTAATATCTAATTTTTTAAATTTACCATTATCTAAAATACGACCTTTACCAACTGCTAAAACTTTTCCTCTATTAGATTTACCAGCAGCTGAACCAGTTAAAACTATACCACCAGCAGATTTAGATTCTATGTTTTTACGTTTTACAATTATACGATCATGTAATGGACGAATTTTCATTTTAAATTACCTCTTTATAATAAAAATTATTTTAATATTATAAACAATAATTATTTAATATAAAATTATTAATTAATTTTTTTTTAAAAAAAATTAATAATTATTTAATTTTTATTATATAAATTTAATAAAATATTAAATTTTAAATATAAATATATAATTAATAAATTGACAAAAAATTTTTAATAAAATAAAATAATATTATTTTATTTTTAATATATTAATTAAAATGAAAAATTTTTTAAAAAATAGAATTATAATTATAACATGTAACTTTCCTAATAAAAAAAATTTAAATTTATTTATTAAAAAAATTTTTAAAAAAAAATTAGTATGTTGTATAAATTATATAAATAAAATAAAATCATATTTTATCTGAAAAAGAAAAATTAAAAAAATAAAAGAAATAAAAATAATAATAAAAACATTTAGTAAATTTAAAAATAATATAATAAAAACTATAAATAAATATCATTCTTATAAAATACCTGAAATTTCAATAATAAAAGTAAATTATATTAATAAAAAATATTTTAAATGAATGAAAAAAAATTTAAAAATAAATAAGCCCAGATAGCTCAGTAGGTAGAGCATAGGACTGAAAATCCTTGTGTCGGCGGTTCAATTCCGCCTCTGGGCATTAATATTTTAAAAAATATTTATTTTATTTAATAATTTTTTTCTAAAATTAACATAATTTCTTTATTAGTTTTTTTATCTAAAATTTTATCAGATAAATTTTTACAATTAGAAATATAAGAACTACGTATTATTTTTTTTACATTAGGTATATTATTAACACTCATACTTAATTCATCTAATCCTAAACCTAATAATAATCTTATAGATTTTAAATCACCAGCTAATTCACCACACATACCAATTTTTTTATTTTTTTCATGAATAGAATTTACAATATATTTTATTAAATTTAATAATGAAGGAGATAAAGGATTATACAAATCAGAAACTTTTAAATTATTTCTATCAACTGCTAAAACAAATTGAGTTAAATCATTTGTTCCTATACTAAAAAAATCTAATTCATCAGCTAAATGACTAGATATTATAGCAGATGATGGTGTTTCAATCATTGCACCAATCTTAATATTATTATTAAATTTTATATTTTCATTTTTTAAATTTTTTTTAATAAAATTAATTTCTTCTTTAATAAAATAAACTTCTTCCATAGATATAATCATAGGAAATAAAATACGTATTTTTCCATAAATAGAAGCTCTAAATATTGCCCTTAATTGATTATGTAATATATCTTTTCTATCCTTATAAATTCTTATAGATCTTCAACCTAAAAATGGAACATTTTCTTTAGGAAAATCCATATAAGGTAAAAATTTATCTCCTCCTAAATCAACTGTACGTATAGTAACAATTTTATCTTTCATTAATTTTACTATTTCTTTATAATAAATAAATTGTTCATCTTCACTAGGAAAAGAATCTCTATCCATAAATAAAAATTCTGTCCTATATAATCCAATACCTTCAGCACCATATTTAAAAATATTATTAATATCTTTATTATTACCTATATTAGCTAATAATTTTATTTTATGTCCATCATATGTAATAGCAGATAATTTTTTTAATTTAAGTAAATTATTTTGTTCAATTAAATAATTATCATTTCTTTTTTTAAATTTACTAATAATTTTACTATCAGGATTTATATAAACTCTACCTTTAATAGAATCTATAATTAAATTATCATTATTATTTACTAATTTAGTAATATTTTTTACTCCTAAAATTGAAACTAATCCAATAGATTTAGAAATTATAGAACTATGAGATGTAATACTACCTTTTTCAATTATTAAACCTGAAATTTTTTTTAAATCAAATTGTATTATTTGTGAAGGATCTAAATTTTTAGTTACTATTATAGTTTTATCATTAATATTTAAAAAATTTAAATCAATTAATTCAATATTTTTAATATTAAAAATCAATCTCTTACTAATATCTAATAAATCATTAGCTCTTTCTTTAATATAAACATTATTAACATTTTTAATAGATTTAATTTGTTTATTTACTATTTTATAAACAGCTGCATCAGAAAAAAATAATTTATTTTTTATTAAATTAATAATATTATTTCTTAATAATTTATCTTTTAATATTAATATATAACCATCAAATAATAATTTTCTATCTTTATTATTTGAAGATAATTTTTTAAGATTATTAAATTGATTTAAAGTTTTTTTATAAGCATCAATAAAAAGATTAATTTCATCTTTTACTTTATTTGATTTTAATTTATTATTATTAATTTCAATATTTCTTTCTTTTAATAAAAAAACTTTTCCAAAAGAATATCCGTTATATATAACAGTACCATTTAAAAACATAATTATACCTTTTTTTTATTAATATTTAAATATATAAATTTTAAAAATTATAAAAATTATTCTAATTTATTAATTATATTAGATAATTCATTAATAGCTTTTAATTCATCAATACCATCAACTATTATATAAATAATATCATTTTTAGAAATTCCTAAAGTTTGAATTTGTAATAAACTTTTAGCATTAATTTTTTTATTTTTTAATTTAATTAAGATTTTAGAAGAAAATTTTTTAGCTATTTTAACAAATTTAGTAGCTGGTCTAATATGAAAACCATTAGATAAAGTTATTAAAAATTTTTTTTTTATCATAAATTTTAAACCATTTAAATTAAATAATTTAATAATATATTTAAAATATATTTAAATTAATAAGAATTAACTTTACGTAATATAAAATATATTTTAACATAATAAAAAATTATTAATTAAATATTTTTATATTAAAATTAATTATTAAATATATTTAATTAATAAAAATTAATTATTTTAAAATATAGAGATTAAAAAATGATAAAAAGATTATTTTTAATAATATTTACATTGTTTACAGTAAATTTAAATTTATATTCTAAAGAAATAATAAAAAATAATTTTTTAGATAAAGAAATATATTTAGGTAATAAAATAGGATTATCAAACTTTACAAATTTAAAAAATTTAAATAATAATTTTAAAATTGTTAAAACCAGATTAGAACCTAATCAATTTGGTTTTGGAAGTTTTTTAGGATATAAAATTAATAATAACCTAAATTTTGAAATAGGGTATGAAAATTTAGGAAAAGCTATAAAAAAAAGTAAATTTATAAAAGGATATTTTAAATCAAAAGGAATAACTATTTTAAGTAAAATAAATTTAAATTTAAATAAAAATATAAATTTATATACAAGATTTGGATGAATAATAATAAAATCCATTTCTAAAAAAAACAATATTATTAATAATATAAAAAATATCACATTTTATAAAAAAATAACTCCATTAACTTCTATTGGAATAGAGTATAAAATAAATAATAATTTAACTACTAGAATTGATTATCAAAAAATATATAATTTAGGACAAAGAAATTTTTTAAATGAAGAGCCTAGTAATAATTTATTTAATTTAAATTTAATATATAAAATAAATAATGAAAAAAAAATATTAAATATTAAAAAAAAAAATAGTAATTTTAACTTAATTTATTTTAATAATATATCATCAAATATATCCAAATTATATTTAGATAATATTTTAAACTTAATTAAACTTAAAAAATTTAATATAAAAAATATTTATATAATTGATTTTATACCACTAATTAAAAGTAACAATAAAAATAAAATTAATAATTTTATTAATTATATAAAAACTAAAAATATACCAATATATAAAATATATAAAAAAACTAGTAATATTAAAAATTTTTTAAAAATTAAATGTAATAAATTTAGGAATAATAATTTAATTTATTTAAGATGTTTTAATCATTTTAATAAAAAAATTTTTATTAAAATTAAAATAAATAAATAAAAATATATTATATTTATTTTTAATATAAGAAACCACTTATTTAAAAAAAAAAAATTAAGTGGTTTTTAAAATATTAAATATATTTTTTTTAAATAAGAAATTATTTAATTTAAAAATTATATTATAACTATCAGTAAAACTTACTAATCTATATCATATTCTAATATTATTAAAATTATTTTTTAAATTTTGTATTATATTTTTATTAATACCTATATATAATAATTTATTTAAATTATTATATATGCTGTATATATCTCCTATATTATGTAATAGTTTTAATGCTGTTTTTTTACCAATACCTTTTATTCCTGGAATATTATCACTTTTATCACCACATAAAACTAAAAAATCTTTAAGTAAATAAGGATATAATCCATAATATTTATAAATATTTTTAATATTTATAATTCTATTAATATGACTATATAAATATACATTTTTAGAAATTAATTGTATAAAATCTTTATCATAAGATAATATATAAATATTTATATATTTATATAATTTATTTAGTTTAATTATAATATTATTTATAACATCATCACTTTCAATATTTGGAATACTAATAATATTTATATTTAAGTTATTTAATTTATTTTTTATATAATTTAAATATAGTAAGAAATTTTTAGAACATTTTTTTCTATTAGATTTATAGTTACTAAATATTTTTTTTCTATAATTATTTTTAATTTTATTATCAAAAATAAATATTATATAATTTGGAAATATTTTTATATATCTTAAATATATCATTTTTATAAATATATAAAATGATTTATAAAAATTTTTAATTCTCTTTTTATAATTTATTACATAATATGATTTATATGCAAATAATGTTGAATCAATTAAAAATATCTTTTTATATAAATAATACATTTAAA